>CACXUV010000087.1 GCA_902770845.1 uncultured Prevotellaceae bacterium | reverse complement strand
AGCACACTTGGAGAGATGCTCGAGTGGCTGAAGAGGCACGCCTGGAAAGCGTGTATACGTCAAAAGCGTATCCCGGGTTCGAATCCCGGTCTCTCCGCAAAATAACTAAAAGGGAATCAATAAGGTTCCTTTTTTTGTGTCTGATTGCCAATATGTTCTTAGCACTTGACGCTCCAAAGGTATGTTTCTCTTTGCGTTATCATTACATAAAAAATGCAAAAACAGATTCAGCTCCAGAAATTATTTGTACCTTTGCACCTGACGTCAGAAATATGCTTACAGAGTTGATTAGGAATGCACAGGAGACGGATGATACGACTACTTATCAAATAGAGGATTTGACAGATTCGACATTTGTACTAAAGGGCGGCACAATTCTAGAGCCCACAGGAGAACGACTGGTATATAAAAGGAAATAGTTTGTGACCTATAAAAATGTACTGCTATTCCTGACTTCGTTTCTGCTACTCTCTCTCCGCAACATCATTTAATGATCAGTGGTTTAAAAAAATAAACACCCAATTCCACATTCCAAAATGTGAGATTGGGTGTTTGCTATTTCATTGGATTTTCATCGCTTACATACCATCTGGCAAAGCGGCGCAGACCTTCACGCAGCGGAGTGCTGGGGCGGAAGCCGTAGTCGCGCTCCAGGGCCGAAGTGTCGGCATAGGTCACTGGCACGTCGCCTGGTTGCATGGGCACCAGTTTCTTGTGGGCCTCAAAGTCGTAGTCGGGGGGCAGTACGCCTGCACTGACAAGTTCCTGCTGCAGAATGTCGACAAAGGTGAGCAAGTTTTCGGGGCTGTTGTTGCCAATGTTGTAGACGTTGTAGGGTGGCATGGGCAGTCCGTCGTCGCCATTTTTGCGTTCCGGTGCTCCCTGCATGATGCGCATCACGCCCTCAACGATGTCGTCGACGTATGTGAAGTCGCGCTTACAGTTGCCGAAATTGAAGATTTGAATGGTTTCGCCCTTCACCAGCTTGATGGTGAAGCCAAAGTAGGCCATGTCGGGTCGGCCAGCTGGTCCGTAGACGGTGAAGAAGCGAAGGCCCGTGGAAGGAATGTTGTAGAGCTTGGAGTAGGCGTGTGCCAGCAACTCGTTGCTCTTTTTGGTGGCTGCATAGAGCGACACGGGGTTGTCCACCTTGTCGTCGGTGGAGTAGGGCACCTTCTTGTTCGAACCGTAGACGCTGCTGCTGCTGGCATAGACCAGGTGCTCCACGCCCCTTGCTCCGCCGTCGTAGCTGTGGCGGCAGGCTTCCAGAATGTTGTAGAAGCCAATGAGGTTCGATTGTATGTAGGCATCGGGGTTGGTGATGCTGTATCGCACGCCAGCCTGTGCCGCCAGGTTCACCACCACCGAAGGTTTGTACTGGCTGAAGATGCTGTCGATGGCTGTTTTGTCGGCAATGTCGCCTCTGACGAAGATAAAGTGGTCGTAGCCCTTCAGTTTTTTGAGGCGTGCCTCTTTCAGTCTTACATCGTAGTAGTCGTTCATGTTGTCGATGCCGATGATGGTGGCCGTGGGCACCTCGCGGAGCAGGCGTTCAGACAGATAGCTGCCAATGAAGCCGGCGGCTCCGGTGACGAAAATGTTTTTTCCTGCTAAATCAATTTTTTCCATATTTTTCTATTGCTTCGTTATAAGTGTCAAGACTGCCAATGTCGAACCGTCCGGCGCTCATGGGCCAGGCGTGCATCACGGTGTGGCTGGCCATGTAGTGAGCCAAGTTGCCGGGTGCGTCTTTGCCGCAGCCGTTGTCCACCGACTGTCGCACCAGTGGCAGGTCGTCTTTCTTATAAATATAAAAAGGTGGAACGGCCCAGTGGCTCTTGGGCTGTTGTGGTTTCTCTTCCATGTTGAGCACACGCATCTGGTCGTCGACCACGATCACGCCCGTGCGCTGCAGCTTTTCTAGCGAAGGTTGTTCATGGCACATGATGCACGATGTGTTTTTCTCTTTGAAGAAATCCACAAACTCCAGGAACGAGAAATGCAGAATGTTGTCAGCAGCCACCACGAGCAGGTCGTCGTCGATTGTCTTTCTGCTTGCATCGGGGCCTGTGCCGTTGATGGCCAGCAGCAGGTCGCACACGGCTCCCAGTCGCGTCTCGTTGGTCTCGGTGCCGTCGTCGATGATGGTCACGGGCTTGGTGTAGTGCTGCTCTTGGGCCCATTGCCTGAAGATGTGGGCAAACTTGTGGTTGGTCACGATGATGTGCTCGTCGATGTCGGCAATGCGGTCAATGTCGTCGAGCATGCGTCCCAGAATGGTGTTGCTGCCAATTTTGAGCAGCGGTTTCGGAAAGTTTCTGGTGAGCTCGCCCAGTCGGGTGGCGTAGCCAGCAGCAATAACGATGTTCTTCATTGTTCTGGGGGAGTTAAAGAAAGTCTACACCGCTGGCAGGATCGCAGAAGAAGAGCTCGAAGCTGTCGCGGTATTGTGGGTATTGTTTCAGATATTCATCGGTCACGTATTGTCGGATGCTGTCTTCCTTGGCAGGGTCGATGAGGGCAATGCAGGCACCCTTGAAGCCCGCCCCGCTGAAGCGACCGCCAAACACGCCGTCGGTGTGGCGCAGAATGTGGTAAAGGGCTATCAGTTCGGGCGAGCCGCATTCGTAGTTGTGGATGGAGCTTTCGCAGCTTTGGAAGATGTATTCTCCAAATTTCCTGATGTCGCCTTCCTGCCAGGCTTTTACTCCTGCTGTCACGCGGTCGCACTCTGAGTAGAAGTGGCGTGCACGCTTAGCAAAGCGCTCCGGCATCTTGTCTTGATATTCCAGGAACTTCTCTTCTTCTACGTCGCGCAGCCGGGTGTCTTGAAGTTCTTTCAGCTGTTCGCCTTCATAAGCCTGCATGATCCATGCGGCCGTCTTGCACTCGCTCACACGCAGGTTGTAGTCGGTGCCGGTGAGCTTGCGTGTGACGCCGCTGAAGAAGATGCCCAGCTTGAAGGGCAGCGAGCCGCCCATGCGCCCACCCCCTGTGGCAGCCGAGCCAAAGGGCAGCAGTTTGTACTCCGAGGTTCTGGTGTCGAGAAACAGCAGTTTGTCGGCCTCGCACAGCACCACGCAGGCCTGGTCGAGAATGCCGTTGTTCAGTCCCACATATTTGCGTTCGGCTATCGAGGCATACTCAATGATTTGCATCTTGCTGAGTCCCAACTGGTTCACCTTGTCGATGGCCATGACGAAGCCGCAGAGCAGGGCCGCCGATGATGACAGGCCGCCGATGGGCATCGAGCCCTGCACAATGCCGCGCACGCCGTGTTTCAGCTGGAAATCTTGCTGCAGGGCCCACACGGCGCCGCGCAGATAGTCACCCCAGTTGTCCTGCTTCTCGTCGATGGGGCGGCTCACGTTGAAGGTCATCAGGCCCTCGAACGACAGCGAAGCCATCTCCACCTTGCCAGTCTCGGTGGCCGAGAACAGAAACTCTATGCCGCTATTGAAGGCAAATCCCGTAACCAGGCCGTGCTGGTGGTCAACGTGGGCTCCAAGCGGACAGATGCGATAAGGAGCAAACAGTTGGTACAAGGCATCACCTTTGCCAAAGAAAGTGCGGTAAGCCTGAAATAGGTCTCTCATTGTTTAGAATGGTTGTTGAGGTAATAATTTAGATTGTTTATCGTGAACAAAATGTTATAACAGTGCTGCAAAGGTATATTTTTTTGTTGACATAACAAAGTGCTGATTGAAATAATTTGGATTTCATGAATCAATTGTTTTGTGAAATGGCCGAAATGTATTACTTTTGCATCTAAAACAGAAAGAACAAGCAATGAGAGAGACAATAGATGTGTTTTTGCCATGCCGTGACACAGAGGTGGCAGCGTCTACCCTTCGGCAGGCCGAAACGTGTGCCTTGGTGCAAGGCATGATGCTGCTGGTGAGCGAGCCCACCGAGACAGCATATCCATGTTTGATGATCGAAGGCGGACTCACGTCGAGTCGCACCTTGCAGCAAGTGGCCCAGGCTTCGCAGGCCGACTATGTGCTGCTGTGCCTGAAGCCCACGGCCCTCGCGTTGGGGCAGGGAGCGCTGGAACGCATGGCCCGTGTGGCCCACGACGCCCAGGCGGCCCTGGTCTATGCCGACCACTGGGAGCGCCGCCAGCAAGCCGACGGTGCGTGGCAGGTGGAGCGTCATCCGGCCATTGACTATCAGTTGGGATCGGTGCGCGACGACTTCGACTTTGGTTCCCTGCTGCTGCTGAACGGTTCGTTGCTTCGCCAGTGGGCCCGGCAGGCCCAGGAGGCCCGTTGGCAGTATGCCGCACTCTACGACCTGCGCCTTTTTCTGAGTCGTCATGGTCGGCTGGTCCATTTGAAAGAGTTGCTCTATACGGAGGTGGAAGAAGACCTGCGGGCATCTGGGGTGAAGCAGTTCGACTATGTGAACCCTGCCAACCGTGAAGTGCAGGTGGAGATGGAACAGGTGGTGACGGCCCATTTGCGGGAGATAGGTGCGCTGGTCGACACGTCGGCCTGGCAGAATGTCTCGTTCGACGAGCAGGATTTTCCCGTTGAGGCATCGGTAATCATTCCGGTGTTCAATCGTGAAAAGACCATCTTAGACGCCGTGAAGAGTGCCCTGGAGCAAGAGACCACCTTCCAGTACAACGTCATCGTGGTGGACAATCACTCCACCGACTGCACTGGCCAGCTGTTGCGCTCCCAGCTTTCGGCTCTCGACAAGCAGCAGCCCGAGGCAGCCCCCCAGCTCATTGTGCTTACCCCCGACCGCACCGACCTGGGCATTGGCGGCTGCTGGAATCTGGCTGTGGCCGACCAGCGCTGTGGCCGCTTTGCCGTGCAACTCGACAGCGACGACCTTTATTCTTCGCCCCTCACCCTTCAGACCATTGTCGATGCTTTCCGCAAGCAGAAGGCAGCCATGGTGGTGGGCTCCTATCGCATGTGCGACTTCGAGCTGAACACCCTTCCCCCAGGTCTGATTGCCCACAGGGAGTGGACCGACGAGAATGGGCCCAACAACGCCCTGCGCATCAACGGCCTGGGTGCACCGCGTGCTTTCTTCACTCCCCTGTTGCGCCAGCTGCAGTTGCCCAACACGTCGTATGGCGAAGACTACGCCATGGGGCTCATCATTTCCCGCAACTATCGCATCGGCCGCATCTACGACGAGCTTTATCTTTGTCGCCGCTGGTCGGGCAACAGCGATGCGGCCCTGTCAGTGGAGCGTGTGAATGCCAATAATTTGTATAAGGACCAGCTGCGTACGCTGGAGATACAGGCCCGTCAGCACATGAATGCCGGTCAGAGCGATGTGGAAAGTTCGCTCGACCGCTATTTCCTGCGCCAGCTGCAGGTGTGGGACGATGCCCGCCGTCGCTATCGCGAGTTGTCGCATGTCGAGACTCGCGACCTGGCCGCCGACTCGCTCACGTTGCGCCTGCAGTACAATCCGGCCCGCATCGTGTCAACGGGAGCCTGCATCAGCAAGCAGGCCGTCAGCAGCCGTCCATGTTTTCTTTGCGAAGCCCAGCGCCCCCAGGTGCAGATGCACAAGGTCATTGATGGCAGCTACGAGTTGCTGGTCAATCCCTATCCCATACTTCCCATGCATTTCACCATACCCATGCGTCGACACCAGCCGCAGGCCATCCAGCCCATGTATGCTGAAATGCTCAGGCTGCTGGCCCGTTATCCCGAACTGACAGTTTTTTATAACGGTCCGCACTGTGGCGCCTCGGCCCCCGACCATGCCCATCTTCAGGCAGGCACCTCCGGCTTTCTGCCCCTTCAGACGGGCTGGCAGCGCCTCGGTCGCAACCTCACGGTGGTGGCACAGCAGGGCGAAGAGGGTAGCATTGCTGTGATAGATGACTATCCCTGTGCCGCCCTGCTCGTCAGGAGCCGAGACCTTCACACGGGCGAACGGCTCTTCCAGTCGCTCTGCCAGTGCATGCCCGCTGCCGCCGATGGCACAGAACCCATGCTGAACATCGTGGCCTGGCGGGGTGGCGACGAGTTTCTGTCGGTTGTGTTCCCCCGTGGCAAGCACCGTCCCGACTGCTATTATGCCCAGGGGCAGGAACAGTTTGTCGTGAGCCCTGGTGCTCTCGACATGGCAGGTCTGATCATCACTCCGCGTAAGGACGATTTTGAGCGCATGACCGTTGAACAAGCCATCCATGTGCTGCGCGAGTGTTCCATGCCGCAAGCAGCATTCGAACATCTGGTCGACAGGCTGTGCAAGCTCACCTTCGAGCAAGAGTCGCCGTTGGCCTATGCCAAGGAGCCCCAGGTGGCCGTGGGCATTGTGAGCGGAGCCGAGATCAGCTTCACGCTCAACGCCCCCTATGCCGCCAAGGGCGAGACCATCACCGGACCGCAGCACGTGCAGCTGGCCGATGGCGGCCTGCTGTGGCATGAGCAGCAGTATCGCGAGCTGCTTTTTGTTCCGCAGGGCGACGACGCCTCTTTTTCGCTCAGCGATGTGACCATTGGTGTGGGGTTCCACTGGGAGCGAAAAGAAATGCAGACCTTCCGGGGAGCCCTGCGCCTGGTGGTCGATGCCGACCGCATCGTGGCCATCAACGAGTTGCCCGTGGAGCAGTATCTGGAGAGCGTCATTTCCAGCGAGATGAGCGCCACGTCGTCGTTAGAGCTGCTCAAGGCTCATGCCGTCATTTCGCGCTCGTGGCTGCTCACCCAGATGCAGAAGCGCCAGAAGACCACGGGGCAGAACAACTTTTTCTCGTTTGTGAAGAAAGACGATGAGCTCATTCGCTGGTACGACCGCGAAGACCACACCCTCTTCGACGTGTGTGCCGACGACCACTGCCAGCGTTATCAGGGCATCACGCGTGCCACCAGCGAGGCCGTGGCCCAGGCTGTGCGTGCCACCACGGGCCAGGTGCTGGCCTATGGCGGCAACATTTGCGACGCCCGTTTCTCCAAG
This sequence comes from uncultured Prevotellaceae bacterium, assembly GCA_902770845.1. Classification (GTDB taxonomy): domain Bacteria; phylum Bacteroidota; class Bacteroidia; order Bacteroidales; family Bacteroidaceae; genus Prevotella. The sequence continues at coordinate 3,527 of CACXUV010000087.1, read as the reverse complement.
TGCTGCGGCGGCCGCACCGAAGAGTTCCAGTATTGCTGGGAAGACACCCCCAAGCCCTACCTGGTGTCGGTCGACGATCCCTTCTGCAACACCAGCGACAAGGGCGTGCTGCGCCAGGTGCTCAACGACTACGATCAGGAGACCCCCGACTTCTACCGCTGGACGGTGGACTACACGCTCGACGAGCTCACTGCCCTTGTGGCCCGCAAGCTGAAGGTCGACCTGGGGCAGATTACCGACCTCGTTCCCTTGGAACGTGGCAAGAGCGGTCGCATCAGTCTTCTGAAAATCGTGGGCACCCGTCAGTCGTTCACCATCGGCAAGGAACTGGAGATTCGCCGTGTGCTCAGCGACACCCATCTTTACAGTTCGGCCTTCGACGTGGAACACCAGCCAGGGCGCATCGTCCTCCATGGCCGGGGCTGGGGCCACGGTGTGGGGCTGTGCCAGATTGGGGCAGCCGTCATGGGCCAGAAGGGCTACGACTACAGCGAAATACTGCTCTACTACTATCGTGGGGCCGAAATCAAGAAAATATATTGAGTGAGTTTTTAAGTTTTTAAGTTTTTAAGTTTTTTAGTTTGAACACATAAAAAAATGAAGTCAAGAAATCCCTGGTCGTGGATACCGACCCTTTATATTGCCGAAGGCTTGCCCAACGTGGTGGTGATGACCGTGGCCGTAGTGATGTACATGCAGTTGGGGCTGAGCGACACCGACATAGCCCTTTACACCGGCTGGCTGGGACTGCCCTGGGTCGTCAAGCCCCTGTGGAGCCCCTTCGTCGACCTCTATCGCACCAAGCGCTGGTGGGTGCTGGCCATGCAGCTGCTGCTCGGCTCGTCGCTGGCCGGCGTGGCCTTCACGCTCAGTGCCCCGTTCTGGTTCCAGGGCACGCTGGCCTGCTTCTTCCTCATGGCCTTCAGCAGCGCCACCCACGACATAGCCGCCGACGGCTACTACATGTTGGAACTCGACGACCACGACCAGGTGTGGTTCGTGGGCATACGCAACACCTTCTATCGTCTGGCCGTGATCTTCGGCAATGGCGTGCTCATACCCGCAGCAGGCATGTTGCAGCTGCTGTTCCGCAATCAGAAAGCCTTCACCTGGAGCCTGGTGTTCTACGGCCTGGCGGGCCTGTTCCTGGCCATCTGGCTCTACCACAGCTACATCATGCCGCGCAGCGAAACTTCTGAGACAGAGAGTGGTGAGGCCAGCTCGCGGCAAGCACGGCTGGTCGACCTCATGCCCCAGCTGAAGCTCACCTTCAACACCTTCTTCAGCAAGCTGCCACCACGCGAAATGCTCTTTGCCATGCTCTTCCTGCTGTTCTATCGCTTTCCCGAAGCACTGCTCACGAAGATGAGCGTCACCTTCCTCATGCGTCCCAACTCGGCAGGCGGTCTGGGCCTCTCGCCACAAGAGTTCGGCCTGGCCAGCGGCACGGTGGGCGTCATCGGACTCACGCTGGGCGGCATCCTGGGCGGCATGCTCGCCGGTCGCGACGGCTTCAGGCGCTGGCTGTGGCCCATGGTGTGCGCCATCACCCTGCCCGATGTGGTCTACGTCTACATGAGCTATGCCATGCCCACCAACCTGGTGCTCATCAGCAGCTGCCTTTTCATCGAGCAGTTCGGCTACGGCCTGGGCTTCACCGCCCTGACGCTCTACATGCTCTACTTCAGCAAGGGCAACTACCAGACGTCGCACTATGCCTTCTGCACGGCCATCAGCTACCTGGGCCTCATGCTTCCCGGCATGCTCTCCGGCTGGATGAAAGACGCACTGGGCTATCGCGCCTTCTTCATCGTGGTCATGGCCCTTTGTGCCATCACCTTCGTTGTCACCACCCTCATCAAGGTCGACGACCAGTTCGGAAAAAAGAGAAAGTAAAGGAGATTTACGATTTGACGATTTAGTGCCTTAATTTACGATTTGACGATTTACGATTTATTATTTATTTTTCAATTTAGTTATTTTACTATTTCTGCCAATCCTCAGCCGCAGGCAATCATACAATAATAAAATTTGAAATAGATAGTAAATCGTAAATCGTCAAATCGTAAATAAACCAGATTTATTTCTTCTTTGTAGTCTTCTTTGTAGTCTTTTTTGTTTTTGAAGTTTTTGTCGTGGTCTTCTTCGTGGCCGTTGTCGTTGCCACAGGCTTGTAGTATTTCAGCGCCTCCGGCATCCAGCTCTGAATCTGCTTGATGCGCGTTTCGTCGCTTGGGTGGTCGCTGAACAAGCTGCCGCTGCCACTTCCCTGTGCCGCCATGCGCTGCCAGAAGGTGGTGGCCACCTGGGGGTTGTAGCCCGCCATGGCCGCAAACACCAGTCCCATGTGGTCGGCCTCGCTCTCCTGCTTGCGCGAGAAGCCCGACGTCCACAGCTGCGAGCCCAGTGACTGTCCCAGGGCAATGAGCTGCTGCGTGCCCTGGCTGATGCCCGAGTTCTGCAGCACGGCCCCCAGAATCTGCGTGCCATACTGGTTCTTGTAGGCATTGCTCAGCCGCTCAGCCGAATGCTTGGCCACGGCATGAGCAATCTCGTGGCCCAGCACAATGGCCAGCGAAGCCTCGTCCTGCGTCACGGGTAGCAAGCCCTCATACACCACAATCTTTCCGCCAGGCATGCAGAAAGCATTCACCTGCTGGTCCTGCACCAGGTTGAACTCCCAGGCATACTTCTGCGCGTCGGCAGCCAGCCCGTTCTGGTTCAGATAGCTCACCACCGCCTGAGCCAGTCGCTGGCCCACACGCTTCACCATGGCCGTGTTGGTGGCATTGGCCGAAGCCTTCGCCCCCTGCATGTACTGCTGATACTGCTGGTTGGCCAGGCTCAGCACCTCTTCGTCGCTCACCAGCAGCCGCTGCGAGCGTCCCGTGATGGGCACCGTAGAGCTGGTTCCGCATGCCACCAGCACCATCGACACCACCGACAGGAGCAACAGTTTGAAACTTTTCATCTTTTTCATGATTCTTTCTTTTTTGTTATGATGATTATTATTGTTGTTACATGATGTGTGCGCATGTTTCATACCATCACAGCTGTGCGCTGTAGTTTTTTTTCTCGTGGTGGTGATTGTGTGACAACCACCTCTATCTTCTATCATTTCAGAAAACATTGAACGCTTCCCTTTTTATCATCAAACTATTATCATCAATGACATGGCAAAGGTACGAATAAAATCTGAGAAAATCACTCCTTTTGGAGAATTATTTCACGTGAGAGCTTTTTTCCATGCAGCTCAGATACCATCTTGAGGCAGATTTCGGAGTTAGCAGCAGCTAATACGGCCTATAACCTTGAAACAGCCTCCGTTTTTTCGAAAATCTTTACAAGAAAAAATTGCAAAATAGAACGACACACACACCTTTTTTGCCCCAGAAGGAGGCTCTTTCCCGTTCACTGGCACCTGCGTGGAGCGCAATGGGGGCTCTATTGCATGCCAGGAAGACCACTTTTGCACTGCAACAGCCGCCCCATTGACTTGCAACGGGGGCTCCGTTGTGGGGCAATGG
>CACXUV010000086.1 GCA_902770845.1 uncultured Prevotellaceae bacterium | reverse complement strand
ATTTCCAAGGCCCTCGGCTTGCCGAGGGCTATTTGTTATTCGGGACTTCATTTTGGGCCCTGCAAAATTCGTTACTCGGAAGAAAAAACAAACGAGTTTGTTTTGTTCTTCTCTCGTTTTTTCGTAACTTTGCCGCCATTATGCTAAGCAACATCATTACCACAGAGCAGGCCAGCCTGCTGACAAAAGTGATTCAGGAAAGCGAATCGATTATATGCGTGTGCCACGTCAACCCCGATGGCGACGCTCTGGGATCGTGTCTCGGCTGGGCCGAATATCTGAGAACGGCTCATGGCAAGGAGACACAGATCATCATTCCCGACCAATACCCCGACTACCTGCAATGGCTGCCCAACAGCGACAAGATCATTCGCTACGACAAGCACAAAGAAGGATGCGACTGGACACTGCTGCATGCCGACCTGATTTTCTGCATGGACTTCAACACGGCATCGCGTGTGGACCAGATGCAGGAGTCGCTGTGCAAGAGCCCTGCCAAGCGGGTGATGATAGACCACCATCTGAACCCCGACGCAGGCTATGTGCTCACCGTGTCGCAACCCGAAGCCAGCAGCACCTGCGAGCTGGTGTTCCGACTGGTGTGGCAGCTGGGGGCCTTTGAACAGCTGGACAAGCACTTTGCCGTGCCCGTGTATTGCGGCATGATGACCGACACCGGCGGATTCACCTATAACTCTTGCGACCCCGACATCTACTTCATCATCAGCCAGTTGCTCACCAAGAGAATCAACAAGGACAAGATTTATCGCAACGTTTACCACAACTTTTCCGAGAACCGGCTGCGCCTCACGGGCTATGTGCTGTATGAGAAACTGGTGGTCGACGCCGCGCGCCACGCCTCCTATTTCACACTCACGCGCGAAGACCTGAAGCGATTCCACTTCATCAAGGGCGATGCCGAAGGGCTGGTGAACATGCCACTGCAAATAAAAGGCCACAAGTTGAGCATTTCGCTGCGCGAAGACACTGAGAGAGACAACCTGATATGGGTGTCGCTGCGCTCGGTCGACCAGTTTCCCTGCAACCAGGTGGCAGCCCGGTTCTTCAACGGTGGGGGCCATCTCAATGCTGCCGGTGGCCGACTGAACTGCTCCATAGATGAGGCTGTGAAAGTGGCTGAGCAAGCCATTGCTGCCTTTGAACAGCAGCTGAAGGGCTAAGGCGAGGGGGCTGCCCACAAGGCAAAAAGGCCAGCGGTTCGCAGAGCCAAAAGGCTGGTTGGCAGTTAATTTCAGTTAATAAAACATAAATGTAGGGCTGTCGCCATTCACACCCCCCACACATGTCTCAACTCTTTTGTAACTTTGCCGCAAGTTTTTTCCTAAAGACGACATGAAGAAGTTTTTTCACATATTGGCACCACTGATTGTGCTGGTGCTGTTTTCGGCCTGCAACGACTATGAGACCTACTCCGACCAGAAGGAGAAAGAGCGCAATGCCGTGCGCCGGTTCATTGAGCAAGAGGGCATCAACGAAATATCGGAGTCGGTGTTCAAGCAAAACGGCAACGTGACCGACACGGCCAAGAACGAATACGTGTACCTGAACAACAGTGGCGTGTACATGCAAATCGTGAGAAAAGGCAGCGGACAACCGCTGCAAAACGGCGAGAACACGTCGCTCTACATTCGTTTTCGCGAAATGTCGATTTTCGACACTGCCTACGTCATCACCAACTATGAGGATCCCTACGACCCCGACGTGATGAGCATTTCGCGCTCGGGCAACAACTTCACGGCCTCGTTCACATCGGGTCTCATGCTGGAGTACTACAGTGCCCAGGTGCCTGCTGGCTGGCTGGCGCCCTTCAGCTACATCAACGTGGGCCCTCCAACGGCCACCGAAGACATTGCCAAGGTGAGGCTCATCGTGCCACACACCCAGGGCCACACAGCCGCTGCCAGCGACGTGGTTCCTTTCTTTTATGAAATATCATTCCAACGCTAACGTTTTTTTTCAGAAAAATGGCACTCATAAAATCTATTTCAGGCATTCGTGGCACGATTGGCGGACACACGGGTGACACGCTGAATCCGCTCGACATCGTGAAGTTTACCACAGCCTATGCCACTTTCATTGGTGGCCACAAGATTGTGGTGGGCCGTGACGGCCGCATATCGGGCCCCATGGTGCGCGACATTGTGTGTGGCACGCTGGTGGGCATGGGCTACGAAGTAATCGACATTGGTCTGGCCACCACCCCCACCACCGAACTGGCCGTGAGAATGCACCAGGCCGATGGCGGCATTATCATCACCGCCAGCCACAACCCACGACAGTGGAACGCTCTGAAACTGCTGAACCGCGAAGGCGAGTTTCTCACCGCAGCCGACGGTGCCCAGGTGCTTGCCATTGCCGAGAAAGAAGATTTCGACTATGCCGAAGTGGACAAGCTGGGCCACATCGTGTGCGACGACACCATGAACCAGCGCCACATTCAGTCGGTACTCAATCTGAAGCTCACCGACCTTGAGGCCATCAAGAAAGCCAAGTTCCGCGTCTGTGCCGACACCATCAACTCGGTGGGTGGCATCATTCTGCCCGAACTGTTCAGCCAACTGGGTGTTCAGTTCGACATCCTCAACGGCACGTGCACAGGCGACTTTGCACACAATCCCGAACCCCTGGAGAAAAACCTGGGTGGCATCATGGAGCAAATGCGCAAGGGTGGCTACGATCTGGGCATCGTGGTCGACCCCGACGTAGACCGTCTGGCCTTCATCTGCGAAGACGGCACCATGTTTGGCGAGGAATACACGCTGGTGAGCGTGGCCGACTATGTGCTGAGCCACACGCCCGGCAACACCGTTTCGAACCTCAGTTCCACCCGTGCCCTGCGCGATGTGACCGAGAAGCACGGTGGCTGCTATGCTGCCGCCGCCGTGGGCGAAGTGAACGTGACCACCAAGATGAAAGAGGTGGGTGCCGTGATTGGTGGCGAAGGCAATGGCGGTGTGATTTACCCCGAAAGCCACTACGGCCGCGATGCTCTCGTGGGCATTGCCCTGTTTCTCTCGCTGCTGGCCCAGAAGGGCTGCAAGGCCAGCGAACTGCGCCGCACCTATCCCGACTACCAGATTGCCAAGAACCGCATAGACCTGACTCCCGACACTGATGTAGACGCCATTCTAATCAAGGTGAAAGAGATGTTTTCAAACGACCCTGAGGCCACGGTGAACGACATTGACGGTGTGAAGATAGACTTCCCCACCAAATGGGTTCATCTGCGCAAGTCGAACACCGAGCCCATCATCCGTGTCTACAGCGAGGCACAAACCATCAACGAGGCCGACCAGCTGGGCAAGAAGCTCATGCAGGTGGTCTACGACATGCAATAAGAAAAGGGGGAAGCGGAAACTATTCGCCCACGGGAATCTCGAAAGTGAAGACAGAACCTTCGCCCAGCTGCGACTGACAGGTGACGCTGCCACCCATGCTGTAGGCCATGGTGCGGCAGATGCTCAGTCCCAGTCCAGCACCGGGAATAAACTCGTCTACCTTGAAAAAGCGCTCGAATATCTTTTCCAGATGTTCCTTGGCCACGCCCTTTCCCGTGTCGCGCACCCAGATGCGGATGCGCCCTTCGTGAGGAGCATCGTAGCCCACAACGATGCTACCCTGCGAGGTGAACTTCGTGGCATTCGACAGCAAGTGCTTCACCACCTCGGTCAGCCGGTTCAGGTCGGTTGTCACCATCTGGGGCGAAACAGCAAACTGGCTCGTCATCGTGACACCCTCATGCACCTTCGGCATAAACTCGTCGATGAGCTGTCCCAGCACCATGCCCAGGTCGAACTGCATCATGACCAGCTCTTCCTTGCCAGCCTCGATCTTCGAAATATTCACCACATCGTCAATGATGCGCAGCAGCTTTTGTGTGTTTTCGTGAATCAGGTTCAGCAATTCCTTTCGCTCTTCAGCATTCTCCACATCGGGCAGAACGCCCGTAAAGCCGATGATGGCATTCAGAGGCGTGCGAATCTCATGGCTCATGTTGGCCAGGAAAGCCGTTTTCAGTCGGTCGCTCTCCTCAGCCTTGTTGCGCGCTTCCACAAGATCCATCTCCATCCGTTTGCGTTCATCAATGCGCTTCGAGGTGCCCACGATGCGAATAGGCTTGCCATCGGCATCGCGCTCAACCACAGCAGCATAGCTCTCACTCCAATAAGGCGTCTTCGAACCAGGCAGAATGATTTGGTATTCCTCATGGGCCTCTTCAATGAGGCCGTTGCTCAGGTCGTCGAGTGCCTTCATCACTCGCAGCCGGTCGTTTTCGGGCATGGCAGCCACCAGCTCCTTTCCCATGGCCGGAATGTAAGTGCCGCTCTTGTCGCGAAAGTCGTTGTCGAAAATAATCTGACGCGTGTCGGCCATGATGTGCCAGGTAGAGAGTCGCATGGTCTTGAGCACAAATTCGTACTCCACGTTGTGTTTCTGTATCTTGTCGTGCTGTGCCAGCTCGGCCATCAATGCTTTTCCTGTTTTTCTTTGCCACACAATCAAGATGATCATGGCAGCCAGGGCAACGATAAGCATTGCCCAGATAATCACGCTCACAAGGTCGGATGATTGCTGACTTGCGTATAAGATCAAATTGGTCATTCTGTTACAGTTGAAGGTTTCATCATTTGCAAAAGTACGAAAAAGTTAGGAGTTAGATAGCAGTTATCAGGAGTTAATCTATGCTGTTTAACTTTTTTTATGCCATTCTGAGCCAAAAAACTGCCAACACCCAACATCAAAACTCCTAACTCTTTTGTAACTTTGCAAACTGAAACTCGATTTTATTCAATGGAACAAGAAACACAGTTTGGTGAAAACCAATTTGAACTCATCGCCAAAACGTTCATGGGACTGGAACCTGTGCTGGCGAAAGAACTGACCCAACTGGGTGCAAACAACGTACAAATAGGTAGACGCATGGTGTCGTTTACGGGTGACAAGGAATTAATGTATCGTGCCAACTTTGCCCTGCACACGGCCATCAAGATACTGAAGCCCATTGCTCGCTTCAAGGCCCAAAGCGCCGACGACGTCTACGAAGGAATCAAGAAGACAGACTGGTCAGCCTACTTAGACAACGACCGCACCTTTGCAGTTGATTCCGTGGTGTTCTCGGAAGAGTTCCGCCACTCCAAGTTCGTGAGTTACAAGGTGAAGGATGCCATCGTCGACCAGTTCAGGGAGCGCACTGGCTCGCGCCCCAACATTTCGGTGGCCAACCCCGACCTGAGACTGCACATCCACATAGCCGACGTGGCACCGGGCAAGAGCGAATGCACGCTCTGTCTCGACTCGTCGGGCGAGTCGCTCCACAGGCGTGGCTATCGTCAGGAAAGCGTAGAGGCCCCACTGAACGAGGTGCTGGCCGCCGGAATGATTCTGATGACGGGATGGAAAGGCGACACCGACTTTATTGACCCCATGTGTGGCAGTGGCACACTGCTGGTAGAAGCTGCCCTCATTGCCCGCAACATGGCTCCCGGACTGTTCCGCAAGGAATATGCCTTTGAGAAATGGCCCGACTTCGATGCCGAGCTCTTCGATCGCATCTATAATGACGACTCGCAGGAACGCGAGTTCACACACCACATCTATGGCTACGACATCGACATGAAGGCCGTGAACACTGCCCGACTGAACGCCAAGGCCGCTGGCCTGACAGCCGACATCACCGTGGAACAGCAAGACTTCAAGGACTTCACCCAGCCCAAGGAGAAGAGCATCCTGGTGACCAACCCGCCCTATGGCGAGCGTATCTCGACGCCCGATCTGCTGGGCACCTACCGCATGATTGGCGAACGACTGAAACACCAGTTCATGGGGGGCGACGCCTGGATTCTGAGCTACCGCGAGGAATGCTTCGAACAGATAGGTCTGAAGCCCTCCATCAAGATTCCCGTCTACAACGGAAGCCTGGAGTGCGAGTTCCGCAAGTACCAGATGTTTGATGGCAAGCTGAAGGAGTTCCGCCACGAAGGTGGTGTGGTGAAGACCGAAGAAGAGAAGCGCCAAATGGCCGAGAAGCACCGTTTCAAGAAAGAACGCGAGTTCAAGAGGCGTCTTGACGAGCAGGAAGAAAACGAAGGGGCCGATATTCGCTCGTTCACCTTCCACCGCCACGACGTGAAGGAAAGCATGCGCGAGGCAAGAGGCGACCGCAAAGAGCGCTTCGAACGCAAGAAAGAACGCTTCGACCACAAGAAGGAACGCTTCGACCGCAAAGGAAGCGACGATCGACGTGGCGCGAAGCCCAACTACAAGAACACGCAGAACCGTGGCGGTCATGAACGCTTTGACCGCAGCGGAGGAAAGAACAAACGAAACCGTTTCAGCAATGATGAAGACTAAATCGCTCGTCCTTATCTTCCTGTCACTGCTGCTGTCTGCTGCCATGTATGCCCAGAAACTTTTCTCGCTCGAAGACCTGAACTTTGGTGGAACCAACTACCACAACCTGCGCCCCAAGAACATGTTCCTCACGTGGTGGGGCGACCAACTGGTGCAGACCGATGTGGAGGCATGCTATCTCATTGACAGCAAGACAGGCAAGAAGACCACCCTGTTCACGCTCGACCAAGTCAACGACTGGGCCAAGAGCGACGATGTGAAACGTGTGCGCCACCTGCAGTCGGCCTTTTTCCCATATGCCGACCGGCCCGTTGTTGCTCTTGGCAACAAGCGCGCCTTTCTGCTCTTAGACTTCAAGAAAAAGGAAATAGTGTGGCAAGACAGTCTTTCGGGCCAGCAAGCCAACGACTGGAACAAGCAGTCGCTGGCCACGGCCTATGTGGAAGACAACCAGCTGTTTGTACTCGATGCTGAGGGCAACAAGCACCAGCTTTCCACCGACGGCTCACGCGAAATTGTCTACGGTCAGTCTGTGCATCGCGACGAATTTGGCATCAGCAAGGGCACTTTCTGGAGTCCCGACGGACAGAAACTGGCCTTCTACCGCATGGACCAGTCGATGGTGACCGACTATCCGCAAGTGAACATAGACCTGCGTGTGGCCGAGATGGAGCCCGACAAATACCCCATGGCGGGCATGACCAGCCACAAGGTGACGGTGGGTGTCTTCGACCTGAAGACCCATAAGACCATCTACCTGCAAGCTGGCGACCCCACCGACCGCTACTTCACCAACATTGCTTTCTCGCCCGACTCGAAAACCGTCTACATGTTCGAGCTGAACCGCGATCAGAACGACTGCCGCCTTGCCAGCTACGACGCTGCAACTGGCAGAAAACTGGCTGAACTCTACCGGGAAACCAGCGAAAAATATGTGGAGCCGCTGCATCCCATCGTGTTCCTGCCATGGGACAGCGAAAAGTTTATCATGCAAAGTCAGAAGGACGGCTACAACCACTTATACCTATTTAATACGAAGGGCCAGCAGTTGCAACAGCTCACCAGTGGCCCATGGGTGGTGACACAGTTGCTGGGCTTCAACAACAAGCAGAAATCTGTCATCATTGCTTCGAAAGAGAAACACGCGCTGCAGCAGAATCTGTATGCCGTCGATCTGAAAACGCTGAAACGCACTCCGCTCGACAATGGGCAGGGAGTGCATCGCGCCGTGCTGTCGGCAAGTGGCACGCTGCTCTACGACAAGTTCTCCACACCCACCGAACCACTCAATATCGAAGTGGCAAACACAGCCACAGGCAAGCACAACCGCCTGCACACGGCCGACGATCCGTGGAAGGACTATGTGGTGCCACAATTCGAAAGCGGAAGCATCAAGGCTGCCGACGGCATCACCGAATTATACTACAGGATGGTGAAGCCGCACGACTTCGACCCCCAGAAGAAATATCCCACCGTGGTCTACGTCTATGGCGGGCCACATGCCCACAACGTAGAGGCTTCATGGCACTGGCAAAGCCGTTCATGGGAGACCTATATGGCACAGAAGGGCTACATCGTCTTCATCCTTGACAACCGTGGAAGCGAGAACCGTGGCCGCGACTTCGAGCAGGCCACATTCCGACAGCTGGGACAAATAGAGATGCAAGACCAAATGAAAGGTGTCGACTTTCTGCGCACCCTGCCCTACGTCGACATGCATCGGCTGGGCGTTCATGGCTGGTCGTTTGGTGGCTTCATGACCATTTCGCTCATGACTAACTATCCCGATGTGTTCAAGGTGGGCGTGGCCGGTGGCCCGGTGATCGACTGGAAATGGTATGAAGTGATGTATGGCGAACGCTACATGGACACACCCGAACAGAACCCTGAGGGTTATGCCAAGACCTCGCTCATCAGCAAAGCCGGCAACCTGAAGGGCAAGCTGCAGATCATCATTGGCTACAACGATCCCACCGTGGTGCCACAGCACGCGCTGTCGTTCCTGCAAGCCTGTGCCGAAGCTGGCACGCAGCCCGACTTCTTTGTCTATCCTGGCGAAGGCCACAACATGATGGGCCACAACAGCGTGCATCTGCACGAACGCATCACCCAGTACTTCGAAGACTATCTGAAGTAAATCGAAGAATGGGAGCACTTTTTTTCACGAAACAACAAAAACAGCAAGAATACATTTTTGACTATGGACAACCAGCAAAACAAGTACCTCTCCGTGAGCTACCAGCTCTACACGGTGGAGGATGAAAAGAAAAGTTTGGTAGAACAGACACAGCAGGGCCGCCCCTTCCAGTTCATCAGCGGCTTTGGCGTGTCGCTCGATGGCTTTGAACAGCAGATCATTGGCCTGCAACCCGGCGAGAAATTCAGCTTCCAGCTCACACCCGACCAAGCTTTTGGCCAGTACGACCAGGAGGGTGTTCACAAGGTGAAGCGCGAAATGTTCTGCATCAACGACCACTTCGACCACGAAAACATCTACCCCGGCGCCGTGATCACCATGATGGATGCCGAAGAGCATCGCTTCATGGCTCGCGTGGTGAGCGTCGAAGAAGACGGCGTGACCATCGACACCAACCACCCCCTGGCCGGCGAAACACTGCTGTTCGAGGGCGTGGTGCTCGAGAACCGTGAAGCAACCAACGAGGAAATTCAGCACATGCTGAACCACCTGAGCGGTGAGGGATGTGGCTGCGGATGCGGACGCTGTGGACTTCGACGCCGCGGACACGACGGTGGATTCGTCCGTGGACGAACAGTTCGTTTCAGATGATGACAACCAGGAGGAATCTGATAATGACTGACATCACGCCATTGAGCGGTGATGAATTGAACAAGCTCGTCGATGATTTCGAGGCGAGCGAGCATAATCGCATGGCCATGAACGCCGTCACGGCGGCCGGCATCGACAAGGTGGCGCGCAACTACGACCGCGCGCGTCTGATGCAGCGCCGCTTCTCCACCGTCGTGGACAATGGCACCGTCACCCATCAGGACCGTTCCGGCCGCTGCTGGCTGTTCAGCTCGCTGAACGTGGCTCGTTTCGTGGCCAAGCGGAACATGGGTCTCAAGGAGTTCGAGTTCTCCCAGAACTACGCCATGTATTATGACAAGCTTGTGCGCGTCAACTACTTCCTGAAGGATGTGGCCGCGCTGGTGCGCGCGGGCGAGCCGTCCGATTCGCGTCTGATGCAGCATCTGCTCGCCGACGTGATGGGCGACGGCGGCCAGTGGACCATGGCCATGAACGTCTACAAGAAGTACGGCGCGGTGCCGAAGGATCTGTATCCGGAGACCGAGTCGTCCAAGAACACCGGCGAGATGAACACGCAGCTGCGCCGCATGCTGCGCACCGCCGTGGCGCATATGTACGCCGATCCGTCCTCGATTGACGGCATCATCGCCGAAGCCACCGCCGCCGGCCATCGCATTCTGACGATCCACTTGGGCGAGCCGCCGAAGAGCTTCGACTGGGAGTGGACCGACAAGGATGGTGAATTCCACCGCGACGGCGAGATCACGCCGGTCGAGTTCTGGAAGAAGTACGTCGGTTCCGCCGATTTGGAAAGCTATGTGTGCCTCGTGGACGATCCGCGCCGCGAGCATGCCAAGGGCAGGAAGATCGGCATCGAGCACCTGGGCAATGTGGCGGGCGGCGACCCGACCGAATACCTCAACGTGCCGAACCAGTTCATGAAGGATTGCGCGCGCCGCATTCTCGAGGAGCAGGGCATTCCGGTGTGGTTCGGCGCCGATTGCCATCCGATGATGGACCGCGTGAACGGCGCGTGGGCCACCGACCTGTTCGAATATGGCCGCGTGTACGATGTCGATTTCGATCTGGACAAGGAAGGTCGCGTACGTTTCGGCGATTCCGCGATGAACCACGCGATGGCTTTCGTCGGCGTGGATGTGGCGGATGACGGCCGCACCACCCGTCGTTGGCGTGTGGAGAACTCTTGGGGCGACAAGATCGCCGACAAGGGCTATTTCACTATGAGCGACGACTGGTTCACCGAATACGTCTACGAGGTCGCTGTCCCGAAGGCCCTCCTCCCCGACGAATACCTCAAAGCCCTAGAAGAACCCGCCACCATGCTCCCCGCGTGGGATCCGATGGGAGCGCTGGCCTA
>CACXUV010000085.1 GCA_902770845.1 uncultured Prevotellaceae bacterium | reverse complement strand
GATGCCCGACTCGTTCAATCTGGTGCTCAATTGCGACCACACGCTTGTGAAGCGCGTGCTCGACCATGCCAAAGATTCACTTGACGAGCCCCTGAAGCCCATTGAGAGCGAGATCAAGGGACTGGAAGCCAGACTGTCGGCCCTGGAACAGCAAACCAGCAATAAAAAGCCGGAAGAAATCACACAGGAGGAAAAGGACGACAAGCAGAACACGCAGAAGGCCATCGACGAGCAGAAGAGCAAGAAGCAACAGCTCATTGCCGACTATGCAAAGACCGACGATGTGGTTCATCAGCTCATCGACCTGGCACTGCTGCAGAACGGCATGCTGAAGGGCGAAGCTCTGGACCGCTTCTTGAAGCGCAGCATCGACCTCATTAAATAAGAAACCGTCTTTTAAAAAGTCAGTACGCAAAGCGTCGATTTTCTTAGCGACGCTTTGCGTATTGCTTATTTCATACCTTGCTCTTTTTTTAGTTTTTCGTTTACATTTCTGCATTTTCTCCGAAAAAAACATTACCTTTGCAGCCAAAAAAGAGCAAACGACATGGAACTTCATTTCACGGGCATCATCATTGCCTTGTCCACATTCCTCATTATTGGCCTATTCCACCCGCTGGTCATCAAGGTGGAGTATCACACCGGCACACGCTATTGGTGGGTGTTTCTGGCCATAGGCTTTCTTTCGGTCTTGGCAGCACTGTTCATTGAGAGTGCATTGATTTCGGCATTGATTGGTGTTTTCGGAGCATCGTCGCTTTGGACTATCGGAGAACTGTTTTCACAGAAGAAACGTGTGGCTAAAGGTTGGTTCCCCATGAACCCAAAACGCAAGAGCGAATACCAACCCATTGACAAAAACGAAACACTGTGCCCTGTCCATCATGGGCGCAGCATTTATGCCATCGACGAGGAAGAGCAGCCATGAAGACAGAACTGATTCTTGTGGGCCGAACCGTGAACAAAGAGTTCTCGAAGATCATTGACGATTATCGTGAACGCATCGTTCACTACATGCCCTTCAGCATCACCATCATTCCAGAACTAAAGAACACGAAAAGCCTTTCAGAAGAACAACAGAAAACTGCCGAAGGCGAACTGATACTCAAGCAATTACAGCCATCCGACTCTGTAATACTTTTAGACGAGCACGGACGCGAGCCACGCAGCATAGAGCTGGCCTCATGGCTTGAGAAAAAACAGGCTTCGGCCCGTCGGTTGGTGTTTGTCATTGGCGGTGCTTACGGCTTTTCGTCTGCTGTCTATGAGCGAGCCAATGAACAGCTGTCACTCTCGCGCCTCACTTTCTCCCACCAGATGGTGCGTGCCATTTTCCTGGAACAACTCTATCGAGCATGCACCATCATCAAAGGCGAACCTTATCACCACGAATAATCAGTTGGAAGAAGAACACAACTATATGGTTTACGGTGTCTAACTATATGGTTTACGGTGTCTAACTATATGGTTTACGGTGTCTAAACATCATGTTTACGGTGTCTAAACATCATGTTTACGGCCCGTAAGTAATATTCCTGTGAATGCTTTGCATGAATGTTGCATTTTCCACCTTCACCTCCCTCAGTTTTCCGTAGTTTTAGTTAAATAAACGTAAATATAGCCTTGCACGCCGCTACCAACCTCTTTGGTCTCAAATAATAGTTGTAATTTTGCAGCCGATTTTCGTCACTTATAACGGTGGCGCGGGTGCTCAGACGGACGTGAGTGCCTGTTATGTTTAACCAATTAAACAACATAGTCTGATAACGTCCGTTCAGGCTATTCGCCCTACCCTCAAAGGAGGGCACACATTATTATTTATTATGTCAGAATTAACAAAGAACGTTCAACCGCTCGAGAACTTCAACTGGGACGAGTTTGAGAATGGCATCGTGGCCAACGTGAGCAAAGAAGAGCTTGACAAGGCTTACGACGAGACCCTGAACAAAGTGGCCGACCATCAGGTTGTTGACGGCAAAGTAATCAGCGTCGACAAGAAAGAAGTGGTGGTGAACATTGGCTACAAGAGCGACGGTATCATTCCCGCCAGCGAGTTCCGTTACAACCCCGACCTGAAAGAGGGCGACGTAGTGGAAGTTTACGTGGAGAGTGTGGAGGACAAGAGCGGCAAGCTGCTCCTGTCTCACAAGAAAGCTCGTCTGTCGAAGTCTTGGGAGCGTGTCAACGCAGCTCTCGATGAGCAGCAAATCATTCAGGGCTACATCAAGTGCCGCACCAAGGGTGGCATGATTGTCGACGTGTTCGGCATCGAGGCATTCCTGCCCGGCTCGCAGATTGACGTTCATCCCATACGCGACTACGACCAGTTCGTGGGCAAGACCATGGAGTTCAAGGTGGTGAAGATCAACCAGGAGTTCCGCAACGTGGTTGTTTCGCACAAGGCTCTTATCGAGGCAGAACTCGAGGCTCAGAAGCAGGAGATTATCTCGAAGCTGGAGAAGGGTCAGATACTGGAAGGCACCGTGAAGAACATCACCAGCTACGGCGTATTCGTAGACCTGGGCGGTGTAGACGGACTGATTCACATCACCGATCTTTCTTGGGGCCGCGTAGACGATCCTAAGAAGGTTGTTGAGCTCGACCAGAAGATCAATGTGGTCATCCTCGACTTCGACGAAGAGAAGAAGCGCATTGCACTTGGTCTGAAGCAGCTCACTCCTCATCCCTGGGATGCTCTGGACGCCAACCTCAAAGTGGGCGACCACATCAAGGGCAAGGTTGTTGTTATTGCCGACTACGGCGCATTCGTTGAGGTGCAGCCCGGCGTTGAGGGTCTCATCCACGTTTCTGAGATGTCGTGGAGCCAGCATCTGCGCAGCGCTCAGGAGTTCCTGAAGGTGGGCGATGAGGTTGAGGCCGTGATCTTGACCCTCGACCGCGACGAGCGCAAGATGAGCCTCGGTATCAAGCAGCTGAAGGAAGATCCTTGGGAGGCAATCGAAGTGAAGTATCCTGTTGGCTCGAAGCACACCGCCAAGGTGCGCAACTTCACCAACTTCGGCGTGTTCGTCGAACTGGAAGAAGGTGTCGACGGTCTGATTCACATCAGCGACCTGAGCTGGACCAAGAAGGTTAAGCACCCCAGCGAGTTCACCAAGGTGGGCGAACCCATCGACGTAGTGGTTCTCGACATCGACAAGGAGAACCGTCGTCTCAGCCTTGGTCACAAGCAGTTGGAAGAGAATCCTTGGGATGTATTCGAGGAGAAGTACAACGTTGGCTCTGTCCATACTGGCAAGATTACCGAGCTTCTCGAGAAGGGCGCTGTTGTTCAGCTCGACGAGAATGTTGAGGGCTTCGCAACTCCCAAGCACCTGGTGAAGGAAGACGGCTCGCAGGCTCAGGCCGGAGAAGAGCTGCCCTTCAAAGTCATCGAGTTCAACAAGGACAGCAAGCGCATCATCCTTTCTCACAGCCGCACCTTTGAGGATGCACAGCGCGAAGAAAAGCGTGCTGCCCGCAAGGCTGCTCCCCGTCAGAAGAAGGAAGACACTGCCAAGATTGAGAATGTTGCAGCCAGCACCACACTGGGCGACATCGACGTTCTGGCTCAGTTGAAGGCTCAGATGGAGAAGGGCGAATAAGCCTCATTCTTCCCTGATATTTTTAAAGCCTCGAAAGTCGCGCAATGACTTTCGAGGCTTTCTTCTTTGGAAAAATTTTGATTTGTACGGTTGTCTGAAGGTAGGGGCCAGGCCCTGTGCCAGCCCGTTTGCCCGAAAGGAGCAATCTGTTTCATGGAAAGGATGGCAACCGTAGCAGGTCAAAAAAAATCTTTGTCACGAAAAAAAAAGAAACGAGATTCTTTGTTTTGCTCTCGACTTTTTCGTAATTTTGCATGCTGTAAAAATACAGCAATATGATAAAAATAGGATTTGATAACGAGAAGTATCTGAAAATTCAGTCAGAACACATACGCGAACGCATTGCACAGTTCGACGGAAAACTTTATTTGGAACTGGGCGGAAAACTCTTCGATGATCACCACGCTTCGCGCGTACTTCCTGGCTTCAAGCCCGACAGCAAGCTGCGCATGTTTGCCCAGTTGCGCAACCAACTGGAGATTGTCATTGTGGTAAGTGCCGAAGACATTGAGAAGAACAAGGTGCGCGCCGATCTGGGCATCACGTATGACGAAGACGTGCTCCGTCTGCGCAACGAATTCATGAGCCGTGACTTCATGGTGGGCTCGGTAGTTATTACCCACTACAACGGACAGCGCGCTGCCGATCAGTTCAGACATCGACTGGAGCGCATGGGAATCAAATCCTATATACATTATCTTATTGACGGCTACCCACACGACGTGGAACTGATTGCCAGCGACGAGGGCTTTGGCAAGAATGACTATGTAGAGACCACCCGCGAGCTTGTTATCGTGACAGCTCCCGGCCCTGGCAGCGGCAAAATGGCCGTGTGCCTCAGCCAGCTCTACAACGAGAACAAACGTGGTGTGCGTGCCGGCTATGCCAAATTTGAGACCTTTCCCGTGTGGAATCTGCCGCTAAAACATCCTGTAAACATTGCCTACGAGGCTGCCACAGCCGATCTGAACGACGTGAACATGATCGATCCCTTCCATCTGGAAGCCTATGACAAGATTGCTGTGAACTATAACCGCGACATTGAAATTTTCCCTGTGCTGAATGCCCTGTTTGAAGGCATCTATGGTGAAAATCCATACAAGTCGCCCACCGACATGGGAGTCAACATGGTTGGCTTCTGCATCAGCGACAACGAGGCATGCTGCCAGGCTTCGCGCGACGAGATTATTCGACGCTACTACACTGCCACCAATAAGTTAGCCGACGGCGCCGACAACGAAAACGAAGTGAACAAGATTCTGATGCTGTTCAATCAGGCCAAGATTACGACTGCCACACGTCGCACCACCGTGGCTGCCAACGAGAAGAAAGCTGAGAGTGGACACACTTCGGCTGCCATCGAACTGGCCGACGGCACTATCATTACGGCCAAGTCGAGCCCCTTGCTGGGCTGCAGTGCTGCACTGATTCTGAACGTGACCAAACATCTTGCAGGTATCAGCCATGAAGTGAAGCTGATTCCACAAAGCATGATCGAGCCCATTCAGAAGACAAAGATTGAATACTTAGGCGGAAGAAACCCACGACTGCACACCGATGAAGTTCTCGTGGCCCTGTCTGTGCTGTCACAACATGACGAAAACTGCCGTCGAGCACTGGAGCAACTGCCCCAGCTGAGAGACTGCCAGGTGCACAGCACGGTAATGCTGAGTGAAGTAGACCGCAAAATATTCAAGAAACTGGGATGCGGTCTTACGTGCGATCCTGTGAAAAAGAAATAGCAAACGGAGCGTGCTTTTAGGCACGCTCCTGTTGTTTAAAGGAAGTAAACAGCACCTTGCTGCGAGCCACTTCTACTTCGTTGTCACGACAAATGCGCACGCAAAACTCCAGCTCACCCGTCTGCTGCAGATAGAACGTAAGACGGTCGCCTGCATGAGCCTCAGCCACATAGGCAATCTCAAAACGCTTCACGCTGTGCTCCTTATACCACTCCAGCGACCAAAGGTCGAGCACATGCTCGATATACTTCACCGAATTTACGTGTCCATTGATGTCCACATCACTATAATAAGTATCAATGGTGCGCACGGGCTGTGCCTCATCGCCCATTTTCACACGTCCACCTTTATCAATAGGGCATTCTTTATCTGCCACAATCCACTGATTGATGGCCCCATTGTCTATGGCGAAAATATCTGTAGGTTGACGACTCTCAGTATCGATCATGGCCCATATAGAGCGCCCGTAGCCATACACCTTGCCACTCTCAGTGTCGACCACGCGAAAGTTGCGGCTCGTGAAGTAGCGCATGGCGCTTTCCACCCACGTCTCGACAGTGAACTTTGAGTATTGTTCGGGCAGTTCGTCCATCTCGATAGCCAGACGTGATAGCACCCACGAACGGTTGATGGTCATGAGATAGTGCATGCCAAAACCACGGTCAGTGCTGTGAAAATCAGCTGCGTTCAACAGGTGATTGCCCAAATGCCCGATGAAAAGGCGTCCTGCAAAATCGCAGTGAAACGGCTCGGCCATAAATGCATAGCTCCCTACCCTATTCATGTTGCCCCCTCCTTTCATTTTTCTCCCTTTCTTCCAAAAACTCGCTCACCTGTTCCTGCGTGCTGCGCGTCACGGCTATGCGGCCTGAACGAGTGTACTGCAACACACAACCAAACTCGTTGAGTTCATTGAAAAGGCTCAGAATGTCGTCGGTCTTACCACTCTTCATCACAATGACATAGGTGGGGTTCACCTCGGTTATCTTGGCATCATGGTGGCGAATGGTTTTTGAAATCTCCGCATTGTGCAGCACAACATCAGTAGACAGCTTATAAAGTCCTGTTTCGCGAATAAACAACTGATCATCAGTAAAATAGGTCGCTTTGATAACGTCTATCTTCTTCTCTATCTGTCGTGTAATCTTGATGACCTGGTCGGCATAGCACCAAGCAGTGATTGTATATTTGTGAACGCCGGGAATGCTGGATGCTGACACATTGAGGCTTTCAATATTCACCTGACGACGTGTGAACACGGCTGTAATCTGATTCAGAATACCAGCAATGTTCTCTGAGTAGACCAGCAGGGTGTATAGTTTCTTATCTTCTTCCATGATTGTGTCTTTTTTATTAAAATCTCAACATCATCTCGTCGACGCTCTTTCCCGGTGCCGTCATGGGCATCACGTCGGCATCTTCCTTGATGGCACATTCCAGCAGGAAGGGGCCAGCGGTGGCAAGCATACGCTCAACAGCGGCAGCCAGATCCTTGCGGTCTACTACCACCGCATAGGGAATGCCATAAGCCCGAGCTATCAGTTCGTATTGAGGATTCAGCATGGACGTAAACGAACGGTGACCATCCCAGAACATGTCTTGCCACTGGCGCACGTTGCCCAGATAATTGTTGTTCAGCATAATCATCTTCACTGGGGCCTGCTGCTCCATAATGGTGCCCAACTCCTGTATATTCATCTGGAAGCCACCATCACCACAGAACATGCAGACCGTGCGATCGGGAGCACCAAAAGTGGCGCCAATGGCCGCAGGCATGCCAAAGCCCATGGTGCCCAATCCGCCACTGGTAACAATGCTACGCTTCTTGTTATAATGGAAATAGCGGGCCGAAAGCATCTGATTCTGCCCCACATCGGTCACCAGCACGGCATCGCCCTTTGTGGCTTCTGCCACCACATTCACCACCTCGCCCATGAGCAACGGGCCTTCTGTGGGATGAATGGCAGGTTCTACCACCTGCTCTCGTTCCATCTGCGTATATGGCTCAAACGATTTTTTCCACTCTGTGTGGTCGTTCCTATTGAGCAGTTTGGTGATGGCAGGCAGCGTCACCTTACAGTCGCCTATCACCGCCACATCCGTCTTGATGCACTTGTCAATCTCAGCCTTATCAATATCCAAATGTATGATCTTGGCCTGTCGGGCGTAGGTTGAAGGCAGACCTGTGACACGGTCGCTGAAACGCATGCCAATGGCAATGATAACATCGGCCTCCTGCGTCTTCATGTTGAGCGCATATTGACCATGCATTCCCAGCATACCCATGTTCAGCGGATGCCGGCTCGACAATGCCGAAAGTCCCAGCAAAGTGCGCCCCACGGGAATGTCGGCTTTTTCTATCAGCTCTTTCAGTTCCTCGTGTGCATCGGCCAATTCTACACCTTGCCCCACCAAAGCCAGCGGACGCTTGCTCTCATTGATCAGTTTTGCAGCCTGTGCAATAGATTCGCTCTTGGGCGTGGGGTATGGCACATAGCTACGCACAAAGTTCACATGAGCAGGCCCCGTCCATTCACAAGTGTGTTCCTGCGCATTCTTGGGAAAGTCGAGCACCACAGGGCCGGGCCGACCACTGCGTGCAATGTAGAAGGCACGGCTCACAGCCCATGCCACATCGTCGGCATGACGTATCTGATAGCTCCACTTCGAAATCGGCTGAGCCACACCAACCAGGTCTACCTCCTGAAATGCATCGGTGCCCAGTGCACCTATGCCCACCTGACCGGCAATCACCACAAGAGGCGTTGAGTCAAGCATGGCATCGGCCACACCCGTAAGCGTGTTGGTGGCTCCGGGGCCGCTGGTCACGATGGCCACGCCCACCTGCCCGCTCACACGGGCAAAGCCCTGAGCAGCATGCACAGCACCCTGCTCGTGGCGCACCAAGATATGATTAAACGCTTTTTTCTCGCCTCGGGTGTACTCGTAGAGCGAGTCATAGACGGGCATGATAGAACCACCCGGGTAACCAAAAATAGTGGTCACTCCTTCGGCCTTCAAAGCACGCATCAGGGCCTCACGGCCTGTAATCGTCTCTGTTTTGTCGTTAAGTCCTGCTTTTTCCATCTTAAAATCTTGCTAATAACAATCTTCTATTTTCTGAAAAACGCTGCAAAGTTACGAATATGTGAGCAAATAACCAAACTTTTTTTGTTCGTTTGCAACAAAATAAGTAAATTTGCAGCGACAATCTTTAAAACCAAGAATATGCAAAGAACCGGCAAACTACTTAGCTTTTTGGCAGCAGCATTGTTGTTGCTCACTGCTGCCACTAACGAGAAAAAAACTACGATCTTCATGATTGGCGACTCGACCATGGCCAACAAGGACATATCGGGCGGTAAACAGGAACGCGGATGGGGCATGGCACTGCAATGCTACTTCGACGATAACATCCTGATAGACAACCATGCCGTGAACGGTCGTTCTTCGCTTTCTTTCATCAATGAAGGGCGCTGGGACACCGTAATCAACCGAATGAAACCCGGCGACTATGTAATCATACAGTTTGGTCACAACGACGAAAAGCCCAAGGCCGACCGCCACACCGATCCAGGCTCTACGTTCGATTATAATCTGGCCAAGTTTGTGCGCGAGACACGTGAGCATGGTGGCATTCCAGTGCTCATGAACTGCGTGGTGCGCCGCAACTTCTTCATCAACGCCCCCGAAAATGACGACGACGAGAAACTGCGCACCACAACCTTCAAGGATGGTGTGAAGATGGTGGAAGGCGACTCGCTCATTGACACTCACGGACTCTATCGGGTAGCACCACGCGACGTGGCCCAGCGCATGAATGTGCACTTTGTCGATGCCAATCAAATCACCCACAACCTGGAACAGAGCCTGGGCACTGAGGCATCGAAGAAACTGCACATGTGGTTCAAACCAGGCGAAGAGCCCAGCGTGCCCAAAGGCCGACAGGACAACACTCACTACAATGTCTACGGCGCACATGTGGTGGCCAAACTTTTGGCCGATGCCCTGTGCGAAGAGGTGCCTGTGCTAAAGAAATATCGCATCGATGCCGATGTAACCGTTGACCGTCGCGGTCGTGGCGACTACATGGACCTTCAGAAAGCCGTAGATGCCATCGACCAGACCAAGCCTGTCACCATACAGATTCTGGGCGGCGAATGGGCCAAGCCACAGCTGGCCAAGAAGTCGAAGGTGCAATTCGTTTTGCGCGAAGATGCCAAGTGGAAACCTTAACAAACAGCATTATAACCCTAAAAGCTTAACAACCCTCATGAACAACATTCCCTCAGTGTTCTGGCTCGTGCCCATCGCTTCGATCGTGGCACTGAGCATGGCTTACTTCTTCTTCCGCCAGATGATGACGGCCGATGAAGGTACGCCACGAATGAAAGAAATTGCACTCTACGTGCGAAGAGGTGCCATGGCCTATCTGAAACAGCAGTACAAGGTGGTGTGCATCGTGTTTGCCGTGCTCTGTGCATTGTTTGCCTTCATGGCCTATGGCCTGAACGTGCAGAATCCCTGGGTTCCCTTCGCCTTCCTTACGGGTGGTTTCTTCAGCGGTCTGGCAGGTTTCTTCGGCATGAAGACAGCCACTTACGCCAGTGCACGCACGGCAAACGCTGCACGTCAGAGCCTGGATGCCGGACTGAAGATTGCCTTCCGCAGTGGTGCCGTTATGGGTCTCACGGTGGTAGGTCTGGGCTTGCTCGATATTGCCATCTGGTTCGTGGTGCTGAACTACTTCGATGCCGATGGCCTCATCTCCATCACCACCACCATGCTCACCTTCGGCATGGGTGCCTCTACACAGGCTTTGTTTGCCCGTGTGGGCGGTGGCATCTACACCAAGGCTGCCGACGTGGGGGCCGACATTGTGGGCAAGGTGGAAGCCGACATACCTGAAGACGACCCGCGCAATCCTGCCACCATTGCCGATAATGTGGGCGACAACGTGGGCGACGTAGCCGGCATGGGCGCCGACCTGTATGAGAGCTACTGCGGAAGCGTGCTCTCCACAGCTGCACTGGGCGCCTCGGCCTTTGCTGCCAGCAGCATCGAAGGCATGCAGCTCAAGGCTGTCATTGCACCGATGATCATTGCTGCCGTGGGCGTGTTCCTTTCGCTGTGCGGCATATTCCTGGTGCGCACCAAGGAAGGTGCCACCATGAAAGACCTGCTGCGCTCGCTGTCGCTGGGCACCAACGTGAGTGCCGTGCTCATAGCTGCTGCCACCTTTGGCATTCTCTATTTCCTGGGCATCGAAAACTGGTTGGGACTGTCATTCTC
>CACXUV010000084.1 GCA_902770845.1 uncultured Prevotellaceae bacterium | reverse complement strand
ATTTCCAAGGCCCTCGGCTTGCCGAGGGCTATTTGTTATTCGGGACTTCATTTTGGGCCCTGCAAAATTCGTTACTCGGAAGAAAAAACAAACGAGTTTATTTTGTTCTTCTCTCATTTTTTCGTAACTTTGCGACAAAAGTCGCGAAATTACTCCGTCTCGGCAAAAAAAGAATAAAATCTTTTGTTTTGCTCTCGACTTTTCGTAATTTTGCCATCAAATCATTCACAACGAAAAGATAGGAGAGTTTGATATGAAGAAAAAAATTGTTGTGCTGACAGGAGCAGGCATGTCGGTGGAGAGCGGACTGAAGACTTTTCGCGATGCCGACGGCCTGTGGGAGGAATACCCGGTGGCCCAGGTGGCCACACACGAAGGCTGGGAGGCCGACCCCACGCTGGTGACTAACTTCTACAACATGCTGCGCAAGAAGTGCTGGGGCGTGAAGCCCAACGAGGGCCACCGACTGGTGGCACAGCTGGAGGAGAAGTATGACGTGACGGTGGTGACGCAGAACGTGGACAACCTGCACGAGCAGGCTGGCTCGTCGAAGGTGATTCACCTGCATGGCGAACTGATGAAGGTGTGCTCCAGCCGCGATGTTGACGACCCACGCTATCAGATCACGCTGACACCCGACAACTGCGAGGTGACGCCTGGCACCAAGGCAGGCGACGGCTCGCTGCTGCGCCCCTTCATTGTGTTCTTTGGCGAGGCCGTGCCCAACATCAGCGTGGCGGCTGAAGAGGCTCAGCAGGCCGACATCTTCGTGATCATCGGCACCAGTCTTAATGTCTACCCCGCTGCGGGGCTCATTCACTATGTGAGGCCCTCGGTGCCCGTCTATCTCATCGATCCTGCCCCCATCAGCGCCGGCGACCGCGTGCAGCAGATTCAGAAAGGGGCCAGCGAAGGCATGAAAGAGCTGTGGAAAACGCTCATGGACTGAAACACGAAGGCATGGAGGCATGAAGTTCAAGGCGCATAAATGAGTGTCGGCAAGAAAGAAACGGGATGTTTTTTTGGCGTTGTCGCATAATTATGCTAATTTTGCATCCCAAAAACAGAAAAACTGTTGAAGCAAGAGAGAGGTTGTCATGAGCAATATAGAAATAAGAACAGTGACCAATCGCCGCCAGTTGCGGCAGTTTGTGCAGTTCTATTATGACTTGTATCGCGATTGCGACAAGGCCGTTCCCTATCTTTTTTTCGACGAAATGGCCACCCTGCGCCCCGACCGCAACCCGTCGTTCGAGTGCTGCGAGGCTACTTATTTCATGGCTTTTCGCCAGGGAAAGATGGTGGGTCGTGTGGCTGCCATCATCAATCGCCGTGCCAACGAGCAGTGGAAGGTGAACCAGGTGCGCTTCGGTTGGTTCGACTTTATCGACGATCTCGAAGTGTCGCGCGCCCTGCTCGATGCCGTGGCCCAGTGGGGGCGCGAGCGAGGCATGACGCAGATGGCCGGGCCGCTGGGCTTCATCGACACCGACCGTGAAGGCATGCTGGTGGAAGGCTTCGACGAGCTGTCGACCATGTACGTGAACTATAACTACGACTACTACCCCCGCCATATTGAGCAACTGGGCGGTTTTGTGAAGGACAACGACTACATGGAGTACAAGGTGGTGGTGCCCGAGGTGGTGCCCGAAAAGTTCAGCAAGATTACGCAGATGGTGAAGCAGCGCTACGGGCTGCGCGTGCACAAGTTTACGCGCCATGAGCTGCTGCAGGGCGGCTACGGCCATGAGGTGTTTCGCCTGCTGAACCTTACTTATAAAGACCTGTATGGCTTTTCGCAGTTGTCGGAACGGCAGATCGACAAGCTTGTCAACGACTATATCAAACTGGCCGACATGAACCTGATAACTGCTGTGATGGATGGCGACCGCATGGTGGGCTTCGGCATTACCTTCCCTTCTTTCTCGAAGGCTTTGCAGCAGACGCGCGACGGCAGACTCCTGCCCCTGGGCTGGTGGCACCTGCTGCGCACGCTGAAGCTGCACAAGACCGACACCGTGGACCTGCTGCTCATTGGCGTGCTGCCCGAATACAGGGCGAAGGGGGCCAATGCGCTGATTTTCGACGACCTGATTCGTCAGTTCCAGCGCTACGGCTTTCGCTGGGCCGACGCCATGCCACAGATGGAGCGCAACGAGGCCGTGCGCTCGCAGTGGCAATACTTAGAGTCGCGCCAGCATCGTCGCCATCGCTGTTACCGCAAAGATATCTGATTTTTTCTGTGTAGTTCTCAGCCAAAGAACTCGCCGTCGCCCTGTTGCTGGTCGTAGCTGCTGCCGTCGAAGCAGTGGGTGCACACATGGCTCTTGGGCAAGCCAATCGAGGCTATGAGGTCTTCGATCTTGGCAAACTTCAGGCTCGACAATCCCAGTCGGCGGGCAATCTCGTCCACCATGCGCTTGTATTCTGGCGAGTCGCTGGTGGCATACTGGTCCAGCTTGGCCTTGTCGTCGCCCTCGAAGTCCTTGATGATGCGGCGTGTGATGAGCTCCAGGTCGCTCTTGCTGCTGGTGAAGCCGATGAACGGGCATCCGTAGACCAGTGGCGGGCAGGAAATGCGCACATGAACCTCCTTGGCACCATTTTCGAAAAACTCCTTCACATTGTCTCTGAGCTGCGTGCCCCTCACGATCGAGTCGTCGCAGAACACCACGCGCTGGTCTTTCAGCAGGGCGCCATTGGGTATCAGCTTCATCTTGGCCACCAGGTCGCGGCGGCTCTGGTTGCCGGGTGTGAACGAGCGGGGCCACGTGGGTGTGTATTTCAGCACGGCGCGCTTGTAGGGAATCTTCGAGCCGTGGCTGTAGCCCAGGGCCATGCCCACGCCGCTGTCGGGAATGCCGCACACCAGGTCGGCTTCTACGTTGTCCTTTTCGCCCATCATCTTACCATTCTTCTCGCGCACCTCTTCGGTGTTGATGCCTTCGTAGCAGGAGGCCGGGAAGCCGTAGTAGACCCACAGGAACGAGCATATCTGGCAGTGCTTGTAGGCCGCCTGCAGCACTTCGATGCCCGAGGCACGCAGTCGCACAATCTCGCCGGGGCCCACGTCGCGCAGCGGTTTGTAGCCCAGGTTGGGGAAGCTGGTTGTTTCGCTCGACACGGCAAAGGCACCTTCCTTTTGTCCTATCACGATGGGAGTGCGGCCCAGGAAGTCGCGTGCGGCAATGATTCCGTCTTCGGTGAGAATCAGCATGGAGCAGGAGCCCTTGATTCTCTGATAAACACGGTTGATGCCGTC
Source organism: uncultured Prevotellaceae bacterium (assembly GCA_902770845.1). GTDB lineage: Bacteria > Bacteroidota > Bacteroidia > Bacteroidales > Bacteroidaceae > Prevotella. Next base: position 12,257 of record CACXUV010000084.1, on the reverse strand, counting down.
CTGGAATGTGTTGCCCATGTTGATGAGCAGGGCCACCAGTTCGGTCTGGTTGATGTTGTTGGCCGACATTTCGCTCAGGTGCATGCGCTGTGCCAGCAGTTCGTCGGCAATCTCACGCAGGTTGTTTATCTTGGCCACGGTGACCACCGCATAGCGGCCCAGGTGGCTGTTCACGATGATGGGTTGCGGGTCGGTGTCGCTGATGACGCCCAGTCCCTGACAGCCGTGGAAGGTGTCGAGCTCGTCTTCGAAGCGCGAGCGGAAGTAGTCGCGCTCCAGCGAGTGAATGGAACGGGTGAAGCCGCGCTCCTTGTCGAACGTTACAAGACCTGCACGCTTGGTGCCAAGATGTGAGTTGTAGTCAGTTCCGTAAAACAAATCGTTTACGCAATCAGTGGTTGAAATGGTTCCGAAAAAGCCGCCCATAGGTGTTATTGCCTTTTGTTTTTATGTTTATGGGCGCGAAATTACGAAAAAAACGGCATATTGCCGAAGCAAAATGCCATTTTTTTCGCAATTGGGGCTAATTTTTGACCAATATGGTTAGCGATCGCTTTCGATGAGACGCAGCAGGTGGTCCACGGCTTCCTGCTCGGGAATGTTTTTCTCCACGCACTCTTTCCGGCGGTAGAGCGATATTTTTCCGCGTCCTGCCCCCACGTAGCCATAGTCGGCATCGGCCATCTCGCCGGGGCCGTTCACGATGCAGCCCATGATGCCTATCTTCAGTCCCACCAGGTGGCTGGTGGCCTGCTTGATGCGTGCAATGGTGTCTTGCAGGTTGTAGAGCGTGCGGCCGCAGCCCGGACAGCTGATGTATTCGGTCTTGGTGAACTTGATGCGTGCTGCCTGCAGGATGGCGTCGGCCAGCGTCACGAGCTCTTGTGGTCCAATGGGTGTTGCCGCGTGGGTGATGGGGCTCAGTGGCTTGATGACCAGTTTGGTGGCTTTGCGGTCGATGAGCAGTGCGCCCACGGCCATGGCGGCCTTGAGCTGCAGCAGCTGCCAGTCGGGCTCGTCGATTTCCAGTGTGATGGTGTCGTCGCTGATGCTGGCTTCGGCCTGAGCCCTGAGCCGTGCACACTCGCCGATGTTTTCCACCAGTTGCCGTGCCACGGGAATTTCGCGTTCGGGCTCTTCCGAGAGGCTCACGCGGATGGTGTCGCCAATGCCTTCGGTGAGCAGTGCGCCAATGCCCACGGCGCTCTTGATGCGCCCGTCTTCGCCTTCGCCGGCTTCGGTCACTCCCAGGTGCAGCGGGTAGTGCATGTCTTCGCGGTCCATGGCTTCAACGAGCATGCGCACGCTTTGCACCATGACCACGGTGTTGCTGGCCTTGATGGAGATGACCACGTCGCTGAACTGCTGCTGTCGGAAGATGCGCAGAAACTCCATGCAGCTTTCCACGATGCCGGCAGGCGTGTCGCCGTAGCGCGACATGATTCTGTCGCTCAGCGAACCGTGGTTCACGCCGATGCGCACGGCCGTGTGGTGCTCGCGACATATATTAATAAAAGGTGTAAGCCGCTCTTCTATTTTTTTCAGTTCGGCCCGATACTGCTCGTCGGTGTAGTCCAGCTGTCGGAAGGTGCGTGCCGGATCGACGTAGTTGCCGGGGTTGATGCGCACTTTCTCGCAGTAGCGGGCTGCCACGTCGGCCACGTGGGCGTTGAAGTGCACGTCGGCCACCAGCGGAGCCGTGTAGCCGTCGGCCTTCAGCCGGGCCGAAATGTTCTTCATGTTCTCAGCCTCGCGGGTGCCTTGTGTGGTCAGCCGCACCAGTTCGCCGCCTGCATCAATGATGCGCTTGGCCTGAGCCACGCAGGCTTCGGTGTCGTTGGTGTCGGTGGTGTTCATCGACTGCACGCGAATGGGGTTGCTGCCACCAATGGCGATGGGCCCCACGTGGCACACGCTGCTAATTCGTCTTATACTCATACTTCACCTGGGCTAATTCCTCGTTGGCCTTCTCAATCTTCGTCTTCAGTCCGTTCTTGTAGTCGGCAAGCCGCTGTGCCAGTTCTTCGTCGGCCAGTGCCAGCATCTGGCAGGCCAGGATGGCAGCGTTCTGTGCGCCGTTCACGCCCACTGTGGCCACGGGAATGCCCGGTGGCATTTGTATGATGGAGAGCATGGCATCGAGCCCGTCGAGCATGCCCTTGATGGGAACGCCAATGACGGGCAGTGTGGTCTGAGCGGCAATGACGCCCGGCAGTGCTGCAGCCATGCCGGCTCCGGCAATGATGACGCGCAGTCCGCGCTCCTTGGCACCGCGTGCAAACTCTTCAACGGCGGCTGGTGTGCGGTGGGCCGAGAGGGCGTTCACTTCGAAGGGCACGTGCATTTCGTCGAGCAGTTTGCAGGCTTTCTCCATGACGGGCAGGTCGCTGGTGCTGCCCATGATGATGCTTACGATGGGGTGTAGGCCCCCTGTGTTCTGGGGATTGGGGGTGGAACTGTTCATAGTTTTTTCAGTGTTTTATTATAGTTTCTTCGTGTTTTTATATATAGTTTCTTCGTGTTCTTATTATCATCTCTTCGTGTTTTAAAGATAGTCCCTTTGCGTTACAGGAACAGGATGCCGAAGACGGCGCACAGCAGGCCCACGCCAAAGCCGCCCACCACCTGTGACAGCGAGTGCTGGCGCAGTATCATGCGGGCCGAGCCCAGCATGCCTGCCACCAGGAGTGCCAGGCAGAGCCACCACACGGGGTTGAAGGCGAATATCTCGGCAAAGGCAAACAGGGCGCCCACCACTCCGCCGATGGCAGCGGTGTGGGTAGATATTTTCCACCACACGTTGATGAGAGCGCACACCATCTGCACCAGCAGGGCGGTCATGATGATGCTGCTCACGAAGTGGAACACGTGCCATGACTTGAGCAGCCACACGCAGCCCAGGTAGCACAGGATGCTGATGAGATAGGGAATCATGCGCCGTTCGCGGTGGCCCAGTTCTATGAGTGTCCATCCCTGGTGTCGGCGGTAGAAGTGTATGAGATACGTTGGCAGCAGGATGGTGAAGAAGTAGACCACGGCCATCACCTGCAGGCGGTAGCCCACGGGCAGCAGTGCCAGATAGCTCAGTGTGAACAGGATGATGAGTCCGCACAGGGGCAGGTAGAACGGTGTGAACAGCATGCTCACGAAGCGTGCCAGATAGATGATGTTCTTTTCTCTTGTCATTTTCTCAGTCGGGCCACAGGAAAGCCCATTTGGTCGCGATATTTGGCCACGGTGCGGCGTGCCACGGGGTAGCCCTGCTCTTTCAGCAGGTCGCTCAGTGCGTCGTCGCTCAGGGGTTTCTTCTTGTCTTCGTTGTCAATGATGTCTTTCAGCGCGGCTTTTATTTCGCGTGTCGACAGTTCTTCGCCGCTCTCGGTCACGAAGCCGTCGCTGAAGAAGAATTTCAGGGGGAAGATGCCCCAGCGTGTGAGCACATATTTCGAGTTGCTCACGCGCGAGATGGTCGACAGGTCGAGCCCCGTCCGTGCTGCCACGTCTTTCAGTATCATGGGCCGCAGCGACGCCTCGTCGCCATCTTCGAAGAAGCGGTGCTGCAGCTGAATGATGGCCTGCATGGTGCGGCTGAGCGTTCGGCGGCGGCTGTTCACTGCCTCGATGAAGCTCTGGGCGGCATCCACCTTTTGCTTGGTGTAGAGCAGGGCCTCTTTCATCTGTCGCGACAGGCTCTCGCGGTTGTTCTGGTAGTCCTTCAGCAGATTGGCAAACGACTGCGACACCTGCAGCTGCGGCACGTCGCTGCTGTTCAGCGTGAAGGTCACGGTGCCGTCGTCTTGCGTGTCGACGATGAAGTCGGGCGTTATTTGCTGCATCGAGCGTCCCACGGCTTCGCCCATCGAGGCCCCCGGCTTGGGGTTCAGCCGTCGCAGTTCGTGCTGCAGCGCCTCGGTCTGTGTGATGTTCAGGTTCAGTGCGGTGCTAATCTTGTCCCAGTGCTTCTTGATGAACTCGTCGAAGTGGTCTTCGATCACCCTTTTCATCAGCTTTTTTGCGTGCGAAGGCGGACGCCTGTCAATCTGCAGCAGCAGGCACTCCTGCAGCGAGCGTGCGCCGATGCCGGGCGGATCCAGCTGCTGCAGCTGCCGCAGCACGTCCAGCAGTTCGGCGGTGGTGGCGTCGATGTTGTGGTAGACGGCCAGCTCGTCGGCCACGGCCTCGAGCGACTTGCGCAGCAGTCCGTCGTCGTCGAGCGAGCCAATCAGATATTCCATGATGCTGCGCTGGCGTTCCGATAGTTCCAGTTCGCCCACCTGCTGCATGATTTGGTCGAAGAACGACAGCTGCGAACCGTAGATCATTTCCTCGCGGTCGTCGGCCATCGACTGTCCGGCGTGGTACACGGGCAGCTCTTCGTCGTCGCGGCCCAGTCCTTCCAGTGCGGCGTCCAGTGCGTCGCTGCGCTCCTCGCGCTCGCGCTGCTGTTCGTAGTCGTCGGCGGTGTCGGTCGGTTCGGGGTCGTCAGGGCCTTCCTGATATTCGGGAAAATCCTCGTCGGCCGTGGTCTCCAGGGCCGGGTTGTCGTGCATTTCGGTCTCGATGCGCTCGGCCAGCTGGGCCACGGGCAGCTCCACCAGCTGGGCCTGCAGCAGTTGCTGGGCCGAGATGGACTGTCCGAGTCGTTGCTCCTGTCGTTGCTCCTGTATTTGGGTTTGTGCCATTTTCTTGAGCTTCTGTTAGCTTAGCCAATAAAATATTCCTTCAGTTCCCGTGCAAAGGCCGACAGCTGCGTGGGTCCACCCTTCTCGAACCGCCGCCACACCTGCTGGCAGGGCAGCAGCAGTGGGCTCATCGAGAGGTCCACGCGGTTCAGGTAGGGATCGCACAGCTGGAACAGGTAGAGCACCTCTTCCACGTCTTCGGCCTTCAGCTTCAGCAGTTGTGCCAGCTGCACCACCTCGGGTGTCTGGGCCACCATGGTTGCAGGCACCAGTTGGAAGTAGAGGTCGAGCACCAGGATGAGCATGGCGGGGCAGAAGCGCTGGTCTTCGGCCAGGGGTCGGAAGTCTTTCTCGAATGTCTCCTGCACCTCTACGCCCTCATAGAACTCGCCGGCACTGCCAAAGCCCTTCATCTCGCGCCACAGCCTCACGGCGCGGGCCAGGCTGCGTGGGCTCTCGGCATAGCGCTGCCAGATGCGCTCCAGTCGCGGTGTGTTCAGCGCCGTCAGCTGCATCATTCGCTTGTGCAGTTGCTGCGGGTGAATGTGCAGTTCCATGCCCAGTTCCACCGTGTCGCGGCTGTAGATGGGCTTGGGGCCGGTGGGCTTGCGCAGATACAGCTGCATCACGGGCAGCCAGTATTCGTCCTGCCAAGTGGTCGTTTTTGCCATTGTCTTGCTTATTTTGTGCAAAATTACGAAGAATCATTGACATGACAAAGCGATTCTTGAAGTTTTATGTCGTTTGTTTTTGCATTTTTTTGCTATCTTTGCAGCCCAGTTTTTAAAAGTAATACAAAAAGATGATGAAACAAACAATGAAACTATGGATGCTGGCCGCCATCCTCATCTGCGGCACAAGTGTGTTCGGCGCGTGCACCAAAGACGACGACGGCGCCGTGACAGTGCCGACGGCAAAGGAATATTTCACGCTGTGGAACCAGTGCGAGGCCCTGACGGCACTGCAGGAATACGTGGAGGACGTGACCAACCCCAACTCCAAGAACTTCATCCGCGAGGAAGACCGCATTGCCACGTTCGACATGGACGGCACGTTCGTTGGCGAGCTCTACCCGTCCTACTTTGAGTACAACCTGCTGGAGCACCGCGTGCTTGACGATGCCGCCTACGTGGCCCCGAAGGACGTGATGGAGACGGCACAGGAGATTCGCGACTTCGTGCGAGGTGGCAAGAAGCTGCCCGACCACTTCGACATGAAGCATGCCCATGCTGCCGCCAAAGCCTACGCCGGCATGACGCTGGCCGAGTTCGACGCCTACGTCAAAGCCTACGCTGCCCGGCCTGCCAACGGCTTCACGGGCATGACCTATGGCGAGAGCTTCTACAAGCCCATGCTCCAGGTGTTTGAGTATCTCAGGGACAAGGGCTTCACCTGCTACGTCGTCTCGGGCTCAGACCGCTTCATTTGCCGCGCACTGGTCGAAAGCATCGGCATCGAGCCCAACCGTGTCATTGGCATGGACGTGAAGCTGCGCTCCACCAGTCAGGGCACGGAGGAGGGCGTGAACCACACCTTTGGCCGCGAGGAAGACCTGGTGCGCACCGACGAACTCATCATCAAGAACCTGAAGACCAACAAGGTGCTGCAGATTTCGCAGGAGATTGGCAAGGTGCCCGTGCTGTCGTTCGGCAACAGCGGTGGCGATGCTGCCATGCACAACTACGTGCTGAGCAATCCCAAGTATCGCTCGGCGGCCTTCATGCTCATTGCCGACGACGACGAGCACGACCATGCCTCGCGCGAAAAGGCCCTCGCGCTGGGCCAGCAGTGGCGCCAGGCCGGCTATCACGTCATTTCCATGCGCGACGACTTCAAGACCATCTACGGCTACGGCGTGGAGAAGACCGGCTTCACCTTCCCCGTCGACGTCAGACCGCTCACTGAGTGGCAGGCAGGGCGCACGGTCAGTGCCGAGGCTGTTGAGGCATTCGGCGGCATTGACAAGTGCTTTGCTGCCGAGCCCATTCCTGACGGCGTGTGGCAGCGCATGCAGGGCAAGACCTACAAGGACAATCCCTATATCGGGCGTGCTGACCTGCGCCACATCCGTGCCCTGCACTGGGACTACGACCAGCAGATGCACGTTGGCGAGATGGTTGTCAACGCACAGATTGCCGACCGCGTGGCCACTATCTTCCGCCGGCTCTTCGATGCCAAGTACCCCATTCAGCGCATGCTCCTGCCCGATGTCTATGATGCCGACGACGAGACGCAGATGCGCGATAACAACTCGTCGTGTTTCTGCTATCGTGCCATTGCTGGCAGCAGCACGTTGTCGAAACATGCCCGGGGCCTGGCCATCGACATCAACACCCTGTATAATCCTTATTATAAAGACCGCACCGACGGCACGCGCTTCATTCAGCCCGCCACCGCCGCTGACTACTGCGACCGCACGTGGGACTTCCCCTACAAGATTGACCACCAGGACCTCTGTTTCCGTCTTTTCACCGAGGCTGGCTTTGAGTGGGGCGGCGACTGGACTTCGTGCAAGGACTTCCAGCATTTTGAACTGATTGAACAGTAAAAGACACCTAAAGACGATGAATTGAACTTTTCTTTTAACCCAAATCGGTCATTAGCGTTATGTTGTCCTGCTGCTTTGAGTGCGCAATGGGGTTCCATTGTAATCGAAAAGCGGCGGGGCAGATGACAAAAAGAAAGCGTGTTAGCGCGTAACAGTCTAATGGCCGCCCTTGTGAAGCACATGGGCAAGGCTGTCAACAACGGGAATGCCGACCTGTTTATGACCCGCGATGCTGCTCTTCGCCCGTTTCGGGCCTTCATCGAAGCGTGCAGGAAGTGACAACGGGGCCTCCGTTTTTTCGATAGTGCGGACAAAAATTTTTTGCAAAATAGAGCGTGAAACATGCCTCCCCGGCTGTTTCACGCTCTCGTTGATGTCCTTTTTCTGCCCCGTGCCAGCCCCGTTTCGTCGCAATCGGTGCCCCGTTGTGTTTCAGTCGTGGTCCCGTTGCCTCTCAATCAGCGTCCCGTTGCGCTCCAACGGGGGTTCCGTTGCATCCTAACGGGGGCTCCGTTGCGCGCTGTTGCGTTTCTTTTCTTCTCCTTTGTCGAGGGGTGCTTTGTGGAAGCGTCTGTCTGTCAGCGGTTTACGAAAAGGCCCCAAAACTCGCGATTTTGGGGCCAAAGTGGGGCTTGCTTGCCAGAAATCGATTCTCAGCAGCGTTGGCGTAAGTTGGTGTGAAGCTACAACCTTATGCCCAACGCTAACCGCGTATACGCATCGTAGAGGTTGACCTTGCTCTGGTCTTTTTTATAGGTGAAATTGTTGTACTGCGCCTGAAGACCAATGAAATAGTTCTTCCAGTTGTAAGCAATGCCGAGTCGCAGGTCAAGGTTGAAATGGAGCCAGCTGTACTCAGCTTCAGAGCCAGTTTGCCAGCATTCGGCATCGTCGGGATATTGGTCGGCGTTCTCAACATATGAAAGGGGTTTGTGAACCTTTCCGTTGGACCATGTCTTTGTTTCAGAGTTCCATGTTCCGTATCCTTCTGTCGAAGTCTCATACAAGGGCAGGACATAATTGAAGTCGTACTTGTAGGTCTTCACGCGGTTGTAGACGCTAAGGGTGGGCATGGCCATTGCATTGATGACCAGACCGCGGAACGGCACGAGGTTATAGCCATAGCCGAAACCAATGTTGGCCTGGTGCAGCTTCACACGGCCCACATTCTTGGCAAACTCCATAAACATAGCGTTCTGGATGTCCGAATAGTCAAACGATGACTGATACCAGGTGGCACCGGCAAGGAATGATCCAGCGGAGCGGCGCTGGATGACCGACTGGTTGTAGGCGGCAGCCTGTGAATAGCGACGGCCGTTAAACACATAGTATCCGTTGATATAAGCGGAACGTATCCACACCGGTGAAACCAGATCGTCTTTTATCTCATCTTCAGCAATCTGTTTCCCGTCCCTATAGCTTGTCGATGTAAAGGTAGTTGTTTTCGTGTTAAATCGTCTGTATCGGAAGTTGAATCCGTACTTTGCGCCTGTGCTGCTGAAGGAGAAATAGCGTCCTGCATTCTTGGTGAGCGACTTGGAAAAAGATATACCCGTGCCTCGATAGCCCACCCAAAAGCCGATGGAAGTTGCGGTGGGAGGTTCGAAGCACAGATTCCAGTCAATATGACTATTAGTCTCTGAGACCTCGAAGGTGCTGCTGTAGTCTACGTCGACCGTATTTGCCTTATAGCGCATGATGACTCTCCAGGGCTTTTCCGGCACTTCAATATATCGCTGGTCCACCTTTCTCCTGGCTGCAGAGTCCAAATAGAGTTGCACCTTATGAAGCTGCTCCAAGAAGGTAGGGGCACTCCCCTGGGGGTGGTCTTTTCCACTTATGGAGTCAAGTTCCTGTCCTGCTGCATTCAAGGAAAACAGCAGACAACAAATAATGATTCTTCCTATCATATTCCTCTTTTTTATAATGTGCCGTTTCTAAAATAAGATGCAAAGTTACAAAATTTTTCTGGTTTTCTACAGTTAATCTTGAAAAAACCAAATACAAACTATAAAATAGCGAAAGAGAAACAAATTTCGATAATCAAGACGAAAGTTTTGTCATATTACTTTGACAGAATCAAGCCTCATCAAGCCCGCTTGCGCCTGTAGAGCAACACGCTGAGCACAGCAACAAGCAGGAGCAGCAGAATGCACGCCACGGCAAGCACCTTGACAAGCTTGCCCGATGAAGCCGACGACCGCTGAACGCTGTTCAGATAGCTGTCGACCACCGTTGGCATCAGCTGGGCCACCTGCTGGCTGCGCAGTCGGGTGCCGTAGAAGTTGGCATCGGCAATGCACACGCGCAGATAGCGGAAGGCGCGCTCTGTCTCGCCGCGCTCCATGAGCAGCTTGGCAAGCTCGCGCAGCGAGTTGTTCTCGCGTATGGCGGCGCGCAGGTCGCTCATGGCCGAGAGCAGCAGATAGCGTTCGCCCGCCTGCTTGTTGCCTGCCTGCTGGCAGAACGACGAGAGAATGGCGGTGAGGATGGCATAGCCACGCGTGCCCTCCTGCACCTGTGGCAGCAGCTCTTCGCACATCTTCACGGCCTCTTCGGGCTGCCCCGACTCGCTCATGTTCACGGCCTTGCTGGTGATGTAGGTGAAGCCGTTGCGCGGGGCCAGGCCCAGCATCTTGGCACGGGATGCCACGGCGCTGTCCATATATTCGCCATAATAATAAGTGCGGTTGGCCATTTCGGCTTGATAGTTGTAGTAGTCGGCCTTCTGGCTGTAGTAGCTCAGCTGGTTGTCGCGGCTCAGTCGGTTCACGTCTATTTCAGACAGCAGCTTGTGGGCCTTGTCGAACAGGCCCGACACCGACAGGATGTGGGCCAGCTTCAGCCGGCTTTCGTCGGCACGGTCGCGGTTGCCCAGCTCTTCCTGCTCCATGACGCAGCGCAGCACATACTTGAAGGCCGAGTCGTAGCGAAAGGCCATGTACTCGTCGTAGAGCTGCATGCCGCGCTCGTAGCGCTCGTCGGCCGTGAGGTCAGGGTGCTGGTAGTCGCTTGTCAGCTGTTGCAGCCGGGCCTCCTTGGCGGCCACAATGGCTGGCTGGCGCGCAATGAGCGCGTCGAGAGAGTCGTAAAGTGCAGGAATATCATTGCTGCCGGCCAGCAGTCTCAGGGGCATTGCCATAAAAATCAATACCCATGGCCATATCGTTTTTTGCATCATTGTGTTGAGTTTTTTGTGACAAAGGTAAAAGTTTTTTCTTAAACAAACAAGAAAATCGGTAAAATTTCATATCTTTGCACTCCGATAACTAAGAATGCACGTTTATGAAGCGTTTTCTTGTGCTCTTTTTTCATGCTTTCGTGGCGCTTGCCATTGGGGCCCAGACGGTTATGCCTGCCACCGAACTGAGGCAGCAGCCGCAGTTGGCTGCCAGCAACGCGCTGGCCTATCCTGGCCCCACGCAGGCAGCACAGACGCCTGCTCCCAAGGGCAAGCGGCCCTTCTACCTGAGCCACTACGGTCGTCACGGCTCGCGCTACATGAACAACCTGCTGGAATATGACTATCTGCTGAACATCCTTGACCGCGCCCACCGCGAGCAGAAGCTCACCCCCCTAGGCCAGGAACTGCACCGCCGCGTGCAGCTGGTGGCTGCCGAGGCCGACGGACGGCTGGGCGAACTGACGCCGCTGGGCTTCGAGCAGCAGCGCGACATAGCCCGGCGCATGGTGCAGCGCTTTCCCGATGTGTTCAGGGGCAAGGCCCATGTCGATGCCCGCAGCACCCCCGTGGTGCGCTGTGTGCTGTCGATGGAGAGCGCCCTGCAGCAGCTGTTGCGCATGAATCCACGGCTGCACGTGAGCCACAACGCCAGCTATCACGACATGTACTACATGAACCTGCAGGACAGGAAGCTTATGGACAATGGCCGCAGCGGTGCTGCCCGTCAGGCCTACGACGACTACTGCCGCCGCCTGCAGTGCTGGCAGCGGCCTGTGGTGGCGCTGTTCAGCGACACGGCGTTGATCAGCCATGTGGCTGGTGGCGAGCGCTTTGTCTATTTCCTGTTTCGCATGGCGGGCTTTGTGCAGGACACCGAGGTGGGCAAGCAGTTGTCGCTCTTCGACTTTTTCACCCCCGACGAGCTGCTGCTCAACTGGCGCAAGGAGAACGCCTGGTGGTTCCTGGGCTATGGCCACACGCCGTTGAACGGCAATCAGCAGCCCTTCCTGCAGCGCAACCTGCTGCGGCGCATCATAGAGGAGGCCGACTCCTGCCTGCAACTGGACCGCCCCGGGGCGCAGCTGCGCTTCGGTCACGAAACGGTGGTGCTGCCGCTGGTGTGCCTCATGGGCCTGAACGGCATGGACAAGAGCATCGCCTGTCTCGACTCGCTGGAGCAGCAGGGGTGGGTGAACTATCGCGTGCTGCCCATGGCGTGCAACGTTCAGCTGGTGTTCTATCGCAAGAACCCGGCCGACAAGGACGTGCTTGTGAAGGTGCTGCTCAACGAAAACGAGGCCACCCTGCCCATCGAGAGCAGCATGGCCCCCTATTATCGCTGGGCCGACGTGCGCGACTACTATCTGAGGAAGCTCGACTCTTACCCTGACGACGACGAATAGCCGCCACCGTCACGCCGGCCTGACCTGCACTATTCATGGATACTGGCGCATACCGCCTTTGCGGGCATACAAAAACCAGATTGCAGCAGTCTTCTATTCTTCTATCAGGATGCCCTCTCCAGAGCCAGTCGCATCATCTCGATGAAGGACTTCTGCCGCTCTTCGGCAGTAAGACAAAGTTATGAAAAGTTTGCCCTTTTATTGCCGTTTTGCTTTGTCGTTTCGGGAATTATGCGTAATTATGCACGCGAAGAATAAAGGTGGCTGATTCTTCGCTCATTGCTTTCTATCGGTTGGAGCCGAAGTGACAGGCCTGTTACTTTTTATTCCATACTATAGTTGTTACATTCATGGAGAACATGTAGCGGTAGGTGGCAGAGCGGGCGCCTACTGATGCGGCATCCATACCATTGTGTACCGGGTCGTAGGGACGGCCGCAG
>CACXUV010000083.1 GCA_902770845.1 uncultured Prevotellaceae bacterium | reverse complement strand
ACATGCCCGTCATGCGCTTGAAAAACTTGCAGAAGAACGACGGGTTGGGAAATTGCATCTCGTCTGAAATCTGCGCCACGGACTTGCTGCTGTGGCGCAGTTCTATTTTTATGTTTGTGAGCAGTGCCTCGTCAATCCATTGCTTGGCAGCCTTGCCACTGGCCTGCTTCACCAGTGTGCTCATGTAGCGGGCCGACAGGCACAGGTGCGACGCATAGAAAGCTATGCCGTGCTGTTGCCGTGCGTGTCGCCCCACCAGCTGCATGAAGTCGCTGTAGAGCTGTTGCTGCCTGCTCTGTGTCTGTCTTTCTTGTGCTTCCTGGCGGCTCCACAGCAGGTCAACGTACCACAGAAACGAGCTCAGCAAATGGAGCGTCACCTGTGGCGAGTGGCTTTTCTCGTGCGTGTGTAAATATAATAGGTGATGAATGTGGTCGAGAAACTGCAGCTCCGAAGGCAGCAGACTGAAGTGGAAGTCGCGCAGATGGCCGTCGAAAGCCTTTGGCCCAGGACCGCTGCCCAGTGCCAGGGCAAAGAGGTCGTTGGTCATGGATAGCCCCATGCCCTCTACCTGTGGAGAGAAAGCATCGATCTGCACGATGCTTTCGGGCCCCACAAACACCAGTTCACCAGCTTCGAAACGCTGGGGCGTGAGGTTGATGATGGGGGCTGCCCAGCCCTGTTTCACTATCAGAATGCGCATCTCGGACATGCGCACTGCCCCTTGCCGAAACTGTGACATAATGACTTGGGGATGCACGTGGCGAGCTATTGCCAGGTTCTGCGAGATGTAGTTGTTGGTTTGCATTGCGCTGTTGCCATCGAGCAACTGCTTCAGTTGTGTGAGCGAGAAGTGAGGAATGTCTGCCATTGCGTTTTCTGTTGTTTGTTGGATGCAAAGATAATGAAAAAAGCGAAAATAAGGCTCCTTTCTGATGTTTTTCGTACAAAAAGAACATTCTTTCTTTGCTATGGATATGAATGGTGTCGCTTTTTCGTCGTAACTTTGCAGCATCAATAGTAAACACGAAAAAACGAAACATCAATGAGCACGATTATGAAAAGATCAGCGGTGCTAAGTCTTTCCCTTTTTGCTGTCTTGCCAGCCTTGGTGCAGGCCCAGACGCTTGAAGAGTGTCAGCAGGCGGCCGAGCGCAACTATCCGCTCATCGGCCAGTATGGCCTGATAGAGAAGACCGCCCAGTTGTCGGTGGCCAACGTTGCCAAAGGCTGGCTGCCACAGGTGCAGGCCACGGCGCAGGCCACCCTGCAGAGCGACGTGACGGCATGGCCCGAACAGATGCAAGCCATGATGACGCAGATGGGCATTGGGGTGAAAGGACTGAAGAAAGACCAGTACAGGGTGGGCATCGATGTGAGTCAGACGCTCTTCGATGGCGGCGACATGAGCAGTCGGCAGGCCGTGGTGCGCCAGCAGGCCCAGGTGCAGCGGGCTCAAGCAGAGGTGAGCGTCTACGCCGTGAGGCAGCGCGTCAATGAGATGTACTTCAGTCTTCTGCTGATCGACCAGCAAATCAAACTGAACAACGACCTGCAGGCATTGCTTGAGGCCAACGAGAAAAAACTGGCTTCGATGCACGAGCGAGGCACGGCTGCCCGCAGCGACTATCAGTCGGTGAAGGCCGAGCGGCTGGGTGTGGCCGAACAGCTTGGCGCGTTGCGGCAACAGCGCGCAACATTGTTGCGGCTGCTCAGCGTGCTGTGTGGCATGGAGGTGAGCAGCCCCGTGAAACCTGCCCCCACAACTGTCGTGGCCTTGCAAGCCAATTGCCGCCCAGAGCTGAAAGCGTTCGATGCCCAGTTGCGCTTGGCCGATGCCCAGCAGCGGCAGCTCGATGCGGCGCTCATGCCCCGTCTGTCTGTCTTTGCCTCGGGGTTCTACGGCTATCCTGGCTATAACATGTTCAACGACATGCTGCACCACGACTGGTCGTGGAACGGCATGGTGGGGGCACGACTGACGTGGAACATTGGTGCGCTCTACACCCGCAAAAACGATAAGGCGCGACTGCAACAGCAGCGGCTCATGGCAGAAAACAGTCGGCAGGTGTTTCTCTTCAACAACCGCTTGGAGCAGTTGCAGCAGAGCGAGGCCGTGGAGCGTTATCGCAAGCAGATGGAAGCCGACGTGGAAATCATTGAGCTGCGCCACCAAATCAGGTTGTCGGCCGAGTCGAAGTTGGCCCACGGCATCATCGACGTGAACGACCTAGTGAAGGAACTGAACAACGAGAATGCTGCCCGTGTGCAGCAATCGATTCACGAAATAGAAATGCTGAAGGAAATGTACAACCTGAAATATACCACCAACAATGAAGAAAAACAATAGCGATATGAAACAGTTACTGATGCTTGCAAGCAGCGCCTTGTTGCTGGCCGCTTGCGCCAACCAAGAAAAGGAATATGATGCCACAGGCACCTTTGAGGCCACAGAACTGACAGTTTCGGCCCAGCAAAGCGGCACCCTGCTGCAACTCAGCGTGGAAGAGGGCGACAGCGTGATTCAGGCCCACGAGGTGGGACTGATTGACACCACCCAGCTGTGGCTGAAGATGGAGCAGCTCAGGGCCAACAGACTGGTGATTGGCAGTCAGAAGCCCGATTTGCAAAAACAGGTGGCTGCCACCCGGCAACAGCTGTTGAAGGCACGCCACGAGCAGCAACGCTATCAGGAACTGGTGGCCGATGGGGCTGCCCCTGCCAAGATGCTCGACGATGCCACCAGTCAGGTGCAGGTGTTGCAGCGGCAGCTCGATGCCCTCACGTCGACGCTCAACACCCAACTCTCAACGCTCAGCTCGCAGCAGGCGGCCACCGATGTTCAGCTGAGCCAGCTGCAGGATCAGTTGCAGAAGTGTCACATTATGGCTCCTATTACAGGCAATGTGCTCGAGAAATATGCCCAGCAGGGCGAGTTTGTGGCTACAGGCAAACCGCTGTTCAAGTTGGCCGACACACACCACATGTTTTTGCGAGCCTACATCACGTCGGCCCAGCTGCAAAATGTCAGGGTGGGGCAGCGTGTCAAGGTGTTTGCCGACTATGGACGTCAGCAACTGAAGGAGTATGCCGGAGTGGTGAGCTGGATTTCAAGTCAGTCGGAATTCACACCCAAGACCATCCTCACCGATGATGAGAGGGCCGACCTGGTCTATGCCGTGAAGGTGGCCGTGGAGAACGATGGCTACGTGAAGATAGGTATGTATGGTGAACTGAAGTTTTAGGCAGAAAACGTAAGGGACGATGAACGCCATTGAAGTAAGCAACGTCAGTAAGAGCTACGGCAAGGTTCAGGCTCTGAGCAACGTGTCGTTTGCAGTGAGCCCGGGCGAGGTGTTCGGGCTGATAGGTCCCGACGGCGCAGGCAAGACCACCATGTTTCGCATTCTTTGCACCCTGCTCTGTGCCGACCAGGGCGAGGCCCGTGTCGATGGCTTCGATGTGATGACACAGCTGGCCGACATTCGCCGTCGGGTGGGCTACATGCCTGGCCGCTTCTCGCTCTATCAGGATCTGACGGTCGAGGAAAATCTGCAGTTCTTTGCCACGCTCTTCGGCACCACCATCGACGAAGGCTACGACTCCATCAAGGCCGTCTATTCGCAGATAGAGCGTTTTCGCCATCGCAAGGCTGGAGCACTTTCGGGTGGCATGAAGCAAAAACTGGCCTTGTCGTGTGCTCTGGTTCACCAGCCCAGTGTGCTTTTCCTCGACGAACCCACCACGGGCGTCGACCCCGTGAGCCGCAGGGAGTTCTGGGAAATGCTGCTCATGCTGAAGGAACGCCGCATCACCATCCTGGCCTCAACACCCTATCTCGACGAGGTGAGGCAGTGTGAGCGGGTGGCCTTCCTTGACCAGGGATGCTTGCGTGGCATCGACGCTCCCGAGGCCATTCTGGAGCAGTTCAAGGACGTGTTCAACCCACCGCCCATTGTGAAGACACGGACGCAGGAAGACAGTGATGGGCCTTATGCACAGCCAGAAAACATCATCGACGTTCAGCATCTTGTCAAGGCCTTTGGCACCTTCCGCGCCGTCGATGACATCAGCTTCAGCGTGAAGCGTGGCGAGATATTCGGATTCCTGGGGGCCAACGGTGCCGGCAAGACCACGGCCATGCACATGCTCACAGGGCTGAACCAGCCCACTGAGGGCACTGGCCGCGTGGCTGGCTACGACATTCGCACCCAGTATGAACAGGTGAAACGCCACATTGGCTACATGAGTCAGCGTTTTTCGCTCTACGAAGACCTGACCGTGGCAGAGAACATTCGTCTCTTTGCCGGCATCTACGGCATGAACGGTGAGCAAATCAACCGGAAAACCAGCGAACTGCTGCGGCGCATGAAGTTTGAAGAGGCTTTCTCGGTGAGCATCGTTCATGATCCCAGTGTGGTGTTTCTCGACGAGCCCACAGGTGGTGTCGATCCTGCCACCCGCCGTCAGTTCTGGGAACTCATCTATGAGGCTGCAGCCCGTGGCATCACGGTGTTTGTGACCACACACTACATGGACGAAGCCGAATACTGTGACCGTATTTCGATCATGGTCGATGGAAAAATCAGGGCCATGGGCACGCCCAGCGAGCTGAAACAGCAGTTCCAGCAGCCCGACATGAACGGTGTGTTCACTTACCTGGCACGGCAGGCCACACGCAACAGCGACTAACCAAAAACAGCAGCGAGAAACTTATGAAACTATTTCTGTCATTTGTCATCAAGGAAGCCCGCCATATTCTGCGCGATCGTCGCACCATGCTCATCCTCTTTGGCATGCCCGTGATGCTCATGTTGCTCTTTGGCTTTGCCATCACCACCGACGTAAGGAATGTGCGCACGGTCGTTGTGACGTCGCAGATGGACCACCTGACACGGCAGGCCACCCAGCGGCTGGCTGCCTCCGAATATTTCACGCTCACCGCCACCGTCTCTACCCCACAGCAGGCAGAACGCCTCATTCGCCAGCAGCAGGCCGATATGGCCATTGTCTTTGCTCCCGACTTTGCCTCGAAAAAATCGGGATTGCAGCTGCTGGTCGATGGCAGCGACCCCAACATGGCACAGCAATGGGCAGCCTATGTGCAGCAAACCATTCTCTCGCCCCTCACTGCTCAGCGTTCAGCACTCACCACCAAGCTTCTCTACAATCCACAAATGCGGTCGGCCTATAACTTCGTGCCGGCCATCATGGGCATGCTGCTCATGCTGGTGTGTGCCATGATGACCAGCATCTCCATTGTCAGGGAGAAGGAACGGGGCACCATGGAGGTGCTGCTGGTGTCGCCTGTCAGGCCGCTCATGGTCATCATTGCCAAGGCCGTGCCCTATATGGTGCTGGCTTTTGTCATTCTTCTTGTCATTCTGCTCATGGCGCGCTATGTGCTTGCTGTGCCGCTGGCAGGTTCCATTGGCTGGATTCTGCTGGTGTCGGCCATCTACATCCTGCTGGCACTGTCGCTGGGCCTGCTCATCAGCAATGTGGCGCAAACGCAGCTGGTGGCCTTGCTGCTTTCGGCCATGGTGCTGCTCATGCCCGTTGTGATGCTCAGTGGCATGCTTTTCCCTGTGGAGTCCATGCCGCAGGTGCTGCAGTGGCTTTCGGCCGTGGTGCCACCCCGCTACTACATTGATGCCATGCGCAAGCTCATGATCATGGGTGTGGGCATTGGCGAGGTGTTCACCGACGTGATGGTCTTGCTCGCCATGACGGCCCTCTTCCTTACCATTGCACTGGCTAAGTTCAACAAGCGGCTGGAGTAGTTTCCTTATTTTCTCTGTTTCCGAAAAGACAACTCATTTTCACTGTTTCCGAAAAAGATAAAGAATCTTCATTCAACAATGATAAAGTATCTCATACAGAAGGAATTCCTGCAAATTCGGCGCAATGCCTTCCTGCCACGGCTCATCGTGGCTTTCCCCATTGTGATCATGTGCTTGATGCCCTGGGTGATGAACATGGAAGTGAAGAATATCAAGGTGGATGTGGTGGATGCCGACCGCACTGCCAGTTCTGAACGACTGGTGCATCGCATTGAGGCTTCGCGCTATTTTGTCTTCAACGGCGAGAAACCCAGCTATCAGGCAGCCTTGCAGGATGTGGAGAAAGGGCAGGCTGACGTGGTGCTGGTGGTGCCCAGGGGGTATGGCAAGGCCCTGGTCACGGGCCAGCCGCCCCAGATGCTCATTGCGGCCAATGCCGTGAACGGCACCAAGGGTTCGATAGGTTCGGCTTATATGAGTCAGATTGTGGCAGCAGTCCCCACTGCAAAGGTGTCCGTGAAGAATCTATACAACCCTTATCAAAACTACAAACTCTACATGATTCCAGCACTCTTTGCCATTGTCATGATGCTGCTCACGGGCTTTCTGCCCACGCTGAACATTGTGGGCGAGAAAGAGACGGGCACCATTGAACAAATCAATGTGACGCCCGTCTCGAAGTGGGCTTTCATCCTGGCCAAGCTTGTTCCCTACTGGCTTATTGCGTTGTTTGTGGTGAACGTTTGCCTGTTGCTGGCATGGGCCGTCTACGGCATCACCTGTGCTGGCAGTGTCTGGCTGGTCTATTTGTTGTCCATGCTGCTGGCCCTGTTTTTCTCGTCGTTTGGCCTCATTGTCTCAAACTATAGCGAAAACATGCAGCAGGCCATCTTCGTGATGTGGTTCTTTGTGGTGTGCATTCTGCTGCTCAGTGGCCTCTTCACGCCCACGCGCTCCATGCCGTCGTGGGCCTATCTCACCACCTACGTCAATCCCATGCACTATTTCATTGATGCCATCCGCACGGTGTTTGTTCGTGGGGGCGGTTTCGCCGCCATTGCCCAGCAGTTGCTGGCCCTTGCTGCCATTTCTGCTGTCATGGGCTGTTGGGCAGTGCTGAGCTATAAGAAGAACAGATAGGCACGGGGGGCTCGACGGGCTGGCACGGGCATGATTGCCCTGCTGGGCAAACGGGCTGGCACGGGGCCTGCCCCTACAGGAAACGCAGGCGCAGGCTGTTGAGCACCACGCTCACGCTGCTGAAGGCCATGAGGGCCGAGGCCAGCATGGGCGTGATTTGCCATGGGTGGCCAAACAGATGGGGAAGTCCGGCGGCCAGGGGAATGCACACCAGGTTGTAGATGAAGGCCCAGAACAGGTTCTGACGAATGGTCTTTACGGTGAGACGGCTCAGCCGGATGGCTGCAGAAATGCGGCGCAGGTCGCTGCCCATGAGCGTGACCTGCGCCACGTCCATGGCCACGTCGGTGCCACGGCCCATGGCTATGCTCACGTTGGCGGCGGCCAGGGCCTGCGAGTCGTTGATGCCGTCGCCCACCATGGCCACGTGGTGGCCTTGCTGCTGCAGCCGTCGCACCATGTGCTCCTTGTCCCCGGGCAGCACTTGCCACTGATAGTGGCTGATGTGGGCTGCACGGGCTATGGGCTCCACGCGCTCTTGCTTGTCGCCGCTCATGAGGAAGATGCTGATGCCCTGGGCTGACAGCTGGTCCATGGCCTCGGCGGCGTGGGGCTTCAGCTGTTCCTGCTGGGCGGCGGGCACTGGGCCTGCCCCTGCAGGGGCGGTGGGTTCGGTGAGCGTGCCTGTCTTGTCGATCACCATGGCGTCTACGCGGCGCAGCTCTTCCAGGGCGGTGGCATCCTTGATGAGGATGTTGTTCTGGGCGGCCTTGCCTATGCCCACCATGAGGGCGGTGGGGGTGGCCAGGCCCATGGCGCAGGGGCAGGCAATGACCAGCACCGACACGGCCGAGAGGATGGCCTGGGGCAACTGCTCAGGGCCGCCCAGGGCCAGCCAGAGTGCAAAGGTGAGCAGCGACAGGCCCACCACGGCGGGCACAAAGACCAGCGCGATGCGGTCTACCACGTGCTGCACGGGGGCTTTGCTGCCCTGGGCCTGCTGCACCATGCGAATCATTTGGGCCAGCACGGTGTGCTGCCCCACCTGCTCGGCACGGAAGCGCAGGGTGCCCTGCTGTACGATGGTGCCGGCCAGCACCTTGCTGGCGGGGCGTTTCTCCACAGGCACAGCTTCGCCCGTCATCATGCTTTCGTCGACGGTTGCCTGACCTTCAACGACGGTTCCGTCGACGGGTATCTTCTCGCCGGGGCGCACCTCCAGCGTGTCGCGTGGTTGCACGGCTGTGAGGGGGATGGTGCTTGTCTGGCCGTCATCAACCAGGCGGGCCGTCTTGGGGGCCAGCGACATGAGGGCGCGAATGCTGGCGGCGGTGCCTTGCCTTGCATGCTCTTCGAGTAGGCGGCCTGTGAGCACGAAGGTGATGATCATGACCGAGGCGTCGAAGTAGGTGTGGTTCTCTATGCCGCGCGAGCCCCAGAACTGCTGGCCCCAGAAAGTGTTGAAGGTGCTGAAGAGGAAGCTGACGGCTGTGGAGAGGGCCACGAGTGTGTCCATGCTGGCTGTGCCGTGAAGGAGCTGTCTGTAGGCCACGGCATAGAACTGGCGTCCGCAATAAACAAGGTTGAGCAGGGCAATGACGAGTGCAAGCTGGTTGGCATGGCTGGGCGCGAGACCGCTGCACCCCATAGAGACGGCCATGACGAGCAGGGCGAAGAGCCAGGACAGCAGCACTTTGTTTCGCAGGTCTATGTGGGCGCGGCGCTGGGTGGCCTGCAGGTTGCGGTCTTCTTCGATCACCATGTCGTAGCCAATGGCGGCAAGGGCCTCTTTCATTTGCTGGGGCGTGATGCGGTCGGCATCGTATTCCACCAGGGCCGTTCGGTTGGACAGGTTGACGCTGGCCGTGGCGATGCCTTCCAGGGAGTTCAGTTTTCGCTCGACACGAGCGGCACAGCCGGCACACATCATGCCCAGGATGGGCATGGTTTTCTTCTGGTTCATTGTTTCTTGGGTGATTGGGTGAACTTGTAGATGATGGAGCACATGAGGTAGCGGGGAATGCTGTTGTTCCAGGTTTCGGTGCGCCCCTGTGCATTGACGCTGTATTGCTTGCTGGACAGCTGGTGGAGCAGGTCGAAGGCCGTGAGCTTCAGGGTGAGTCTTTCCTTGAGCAGCGAGCGCGACAGTTCGGCGTTCCACACCAGGTCGTCGGTGTTCATCATGGCACTGCTGTAGCCCCGGCGGCTGAACATGTGCAGGTCGGTGGCCAACGACAGCCGGAGGCAGGGAATGGTGTAGCGCAGGTGCAGGCCGTAGTTGTAGTCGAAGGCCGAGATGGGCTGGAAGTTGCGGCGGTCGGCAGTGGCGCTGCGCCAGCTGAGCTGGCCCCGTAGGCCCACGGTGAGCTTGTCTTTCTGGTATTCCAGGCCCAGCCTCTCGTGCAGCGTCCAGTTGTTTACGGTGCTGGTGGGGTTGTTGTTGGCGGTGGTGCTGGTGGTGGCCAGATAGAGCACGTCGAAGTCTACGGAGTGGGTGTAGTCGGCGCTGGCGCTTTGCTGCAGGGTGAGGCGCTTCTTCCTGTCAAGCGGCATTTCGTAGCTGGTGGCCAGGTCGCAGCTCCAGTTGCCCTCGATGTTGTCTTGCTCAAAGATGTAGGCACCGGTCTGGGGGGCGTAGGCGGTGCGTGTGCCGATGGCGTGCTGCGACAGGCGCAGACTGGTGTGCACGCTGAGGAAACGGCGCAGACTGTCGTTGTTGGCCTGGAAGGTCAGGCTGAAGTTGTGGCCGATGGTGGGCTTCAGGTGGGGGTTGTTGATGGTGGTGGCCAGTGGGTTGGTGGTGTCATCGACGGGCAGCAGGCTGGAGAGGGTGGGGTGTGTGGTGCTCAGACTGTAGCTGGCGTTGCTCAGACCGCGCCTGATGCCCCAGCGATAGAAACCAATGCTGGGCTGGAAACTGGTGTAGCGGCGGCGGGCCACGGTGTCGAAGAGCACCTCGGTGTAGTTGAGCCGTTCGCTCACACGGTCGAGGGGCAGGTCGAGATAGAAGTAGCCCTTGTCGGTGGAACGGTGGATGTTCAGGCTGGCGCCAGTGCGGCGCGTGAGCAGGTCTTCGTGACTGTTGTTGCCTGGGTCGATGGCGCTTTTCAGCAGTTCGTGGGTGGAGGGCAGCCACTCCAGCTGTTGCTGGTCGGCGGCCACCTCGGTGATCCAGTCCAGGCGGTAGTAGTCGCTGTTGGCCATGGCGAGCGACTGGCTGTAGGAGAGGCTGGGGGCGATGTACCACTTACCGGGCAGCTGCAGCGTGTAGCTGGCGCGCAGGGTGTAGCTGTAGCTGTGGCTGCCGTTGTCGGTGTAGTAGTGGCGCAGTTCGTTGCTGTCCTGTGCGTCGCTCATTTGGGCGTAGAAGGTGCGGTCCAGGCGGTAGCCCTCATTGGGCGTGTTGCGGTTGTAGTTGCCCGAGAGCGACAGGGTCAGGAAGTCGCCCCAGGGAAACTTCTTGTGGAAGCCCACGTTGCCACTCAGTGCAAGTGTGCGGTAGCGGCTGAGTGCCTCGTTGCGGGTGCGGTTGACGATGGCCGTGCGGAAGGTGGAGTCCTGGCTTTCGGTGGTGCGGTGGCCGTTGGCACAGTTCAGCGTGATGTTGCTCCACAGCGTGACGGGCTTCTGAATGCTGAAGCTGTTGTCGAGGGTGAGGCGGAAGTCTTTTTGCAGGCTTCTCGTTGCTGAGCCGCCCAGCAGGTTGCCCTCGCTGGCAAAGCGTTCGCTGGCCGTGCGGCTCTGGTCGTCGGACGAGCTCCAGTCGAGCGTGGCGTCGAAGTTTTCGTCCCAGCGCTTGTCCTTGTCTTCGGTCTCGATGCTCAGTCCGGTTTGCCTGGTAGAGCGCAGACCCTGCGGCATGTTGGCAGGCTGCCAGTCGCCGTCGCCGCCGGGGCGTCGGTTCTCGTTGATGTTGTTGGTGTTGCCGAAGAGCGAAATGCGCGAGTGGTCATCGTAGTAGAGGCCAAACAGGCGTGCCATGTAGCGGTTGTCGGTTCCGGCACCTGCCTCTGCGTTGCCCACGTAGCCACGATTGTACTCTCGCTTCAGCACCACGTCCATCACATAGTCTTTCTTCTCCACGTCGTGGCCGATGAGCTCGCTCTGCTTGGTCGACTTGTCGTAGACCTTGATGTTCTGCACGGTGAAGTAGGGCAGGTTGTCGAGCATCACCTTGTTCTGTCCCTTGAAAAAGTCCTTGCCGTTGAGCGTCAGGTAGTCCACCTTCTTGCCGTTGATGTAGATGTCACCGTTGTCCTTCAGCTCGGCACCGGGCATCTGTCTGATCAGTCCGTCGAGCATGGAGCCTTCGGGCAGGTTGAAGGCCGAGGCGTTGTAGACGATGGTGTCGCCCCGGTAGGCAATCTTCACCTTCGTGCCGCGCACCACCACACCGTCCAGCTGGCTTTCCTTCCAGATGTCGTCCTGCTGTTTCTTCTTCAGGAGCAGGCGTGGCAGCTCGAAGCTGTTGTTGCGGGCCAGATAGCGCAGGTGGTAGTCCTGGAAGGCGTCTTCGTAGCCCTCACACGTACCTTTTATAATATAATGGCCCTGCACGGCCGGAATGCTGAAGCGATAGTAGGAGTTGGTGCCCCAGGTCCAGCAGGTCATGGTGTCAATCACGGTGGAGTCGGGGCGCATGAGCGTGACCAGGGCCTTCAGCTTGGCCTTGGTGAACGAGTCGTACACCTCGCCGTAGAGTTCCACCCGGCGCTGTTTCCTGCGCTTCGTGGCGGTGGAGTCGGACTGTGCGATTGCTGCCAAAGATAGAGTTACACAAACAATGATGAGCAGAATCTTTTTCATGATTTTTCTTGAAACAGGGTGCAAAGGTAGCAAAAAACTATAAGCAAAAGCAACAATAAGGCCCCCATTAGTGTTAATCTTCCAAAAACAGAACGTTTTTTTAAACACTTTTTCGTATCTTTGCGGCCAAAATTAAACAGATTGTTATTTTTTACTTTTTTAGTTATGGCCAATCATCACACCATTGTGGGGTTCAAGATCAGAGGAATCAGAGAGTCTAAGAACCTTTCCATCGAAGAGATTTCAGAACGAAGTGGTCTTTCTGCAGACCAGATTGCTTCCATCGAAAACGACCAATACCTGCCATCCCTGGGACCGCTCATCAAGATAGCACGAGCCCTGGGCGTGAGGCTGGGCACCTTCCTCGACGACAGCGACGAGCTGGGACCCGTGATTTGCCGTGCCGAAGAGCGCGAGCGCGACCTGAGCATCAGCTTCTCGAACGGCTCGGCCGAAGCCCGCAAGAACATGGTCTACCACTCGCTGGCACGCCAGAAGGCAGGCCGCAGCATGGAGCCATTCATCATCGACATTCAGCCCAGTGAGGAAAAAGACTTCAAGCTGTCGGCCCACGAGGGCGAAGAGTTCATCTTCGTGATGGAGGGCGAGGTGGAAATTTCCTATGGCAAGGAGACCTATGTGCTGCGCAAGGGCGACTCCATCTTCTACGACAGCATCGTGGAGCATCATGTGCATGGCCATGAGGGCAAGCAGGCAAGGATTCTTGCCGTGGTTTACATTCCGTTCTAAATAGAGAAAGACAAGCATGAGCAACGCTAAATTTGACATGGCTGGCCGACCGCTGCCAGACAGAACCTACCCTGCCGAAACGGGCAGCACTGGCTACAAGCTCTTTGAGCGCACACTGGGCCAGTGGCTGGAACACTGGGCCGAGACCACGCCCGACAAGGAATACATTGTCTACAGCGACCGCGATCTGCGCTTCACCTGGAGCCAGTTCAACCAGCGTGTGGACAATCTGGCCAAGGGCCTCATGGCCATCGGCGTGAAGAAGGGATCAAACGTGGGCATCTGGGCCACCAACGTGCCCGACTGGCTCACCTTCCTTTATGCCACGGCCAAGATTGGTGCCGTGCTCGTCACGGTGAACACCAACTACAAGCAGGCCGAGCTGGAATATCTTTGCGAAAACAGCGACATGCACACGCTGTGCATCACCGACGGAACATGGGAGTGCGACTATGTGGACATGACCTACAAGATGCTGCCCGAACTGCGCGACTGCGAGCGCGGACACCTCAACAGCGACCGATTCCCCTGCATGAAGAACGTGGTCTACATAGGCATGGAGAAGTATCGCGGCATGTACAACACGGCCGAACTGCTGCTGCTGGGCAGTAACATCGACGACCAGACGCTCATCGAGGCCAAGAAGAACGTGAACTGCCACGACGTGGTGAACATGCAGTACACCAGCGGCACCACCGGATTTCCCAAGGGCGTGATGCTCACCCACTATAACATTGCCAACGACGGCTACTTCACGGGCGAAAACATGGGCTTCACACAGGACGACAAGCTCTGCGTCTGTGTGCCTCTGTTCCACTGCTTCGGCGTGGTGCTGGCCACGATGAACTGCCTCACCCACGGCTGCACGCAGGTCATGGTCGAGAAGTTCGACCCACTTGTGGTGCTGGCCTCGGTGCACAAGGAGCGCTGCACGGCACTCTACGGCGTGCCCACCATGTTTATTGCCGAACTGAACCACCCCATGTTCTCCATGTTCGACATGTCGAGCCTGCGCACCGGCATCATGGCTGGCAGCCTGTGCCCCGTGGAGCTGATGAAGCAGGTGAGCGAGAAAATGTTTATGACCATCACCTCGGTCTACGGACTCACCGAGTCGTCGCCGGGCATGACGCAGACCTGTCTGAACGACTCGTTCGAGCAACGCTGCACCACCGTGGGACGCGACTACCCCTTCGTGGAGGTGAAAGTGATCGACCCCGACACGGGCGAAGAGTGCCCCGTGGGCGTGCAGGGCGAGATGTGCTGCAAGGGCTTCAACGTGATGAAGGGCTACTACAAGAACCCCGAGGCCACGGCCGAAGTGATCGACAAGAACGGCTTCCTGCACTCAGGCGACCTGGGCGTCAAGGACGAGCAGGGCTTCTACCGCATCACGGGCCGCATCAAGGACATGATCATTCGTGGTGGCGAAAACATCTATCCGCGTGAAATAGAAGAGTTCCTCTACCACATGCCCGGCATTCGCGACGTGCAGGTGGCTGCCGTGCCGTCGAAGAAGTATGGCGAGGCTGTGGGAGCATTCATCATCCTGGAGCCCGGCGCCAAGATGGAGCCCGAGGACGTGCAGGACTTCTGTCGCGGAAAGATTGCCCGCTACAAAATTCCCAAGTATGTCTTCTTCATCGACCAGTTCCCCCTCACGGGAAGCGGCAAGATTCAGAAGTTCAAGCTCAAGGAAATGAGCCTGCAGCTGTGCGAAAAGCTGGGCATCGAGGTGATATAGCAGCGGCCCCAGTGATTATCATGCGGTCATAGTTTTCTATGCCGTTGCTTCGATAGTCTTAAAAAGCGCAAGACAGAGCGTGGAACATCGTGTCAGTCGATGATCCACGCTCTTCTAAATAGATTATCTCGTCTTGCTTGTGTCCACAATTGTTTCGAGCAATAATGTATCAGAGGCACGCTGTGAAACTTTACTACGGCAGTTCAGCCGAATTTGCAATTCGCCCGCTGCGAGTATAAGAATTTGTAATTCGATAAAAAAGTCCCAGTGATTCAAGCCTATTTTTCTCAAATTCGTTTCATCATAACTGGGTATAAATGCATTTAACAGAATATTATTACCAATGACTCCCCTCACCAAGCCCCTTTACTTCACAACCTCCACCGTCATTGACTGGGTGGACATCTTTACTCGTGCCAGTTATCGCCACATCGTTGTTGATTCGCTGGCTTATTGCCAGAAGGCGAAGGGACTAAAGATTTACGCTTGGGTGCTGATGTCGAACCACCTGCACATGGTGGTGAGCACGGAGGGAGAGCAGACCATCGGCGACATTCTGCGCGACTTCAAAAAGTTTACAAACAAGAAGATATTGAAGGCACTGGAGGAGGACGAACACGAGAGCCGACGAACGTGGATGCTGGACCGCTTCCGTTTTGCGGGTGCCAATGATAGAAGGATTACAAACTACCGTTTCTGGCAGGAAGGCAACCATGTGGAGGACATATATACCTCGGAGTTCTTGTGGCAGAAGATAAACTATATTCATCAGAATCCTGTTAGAGCCGAGATAGTGACAAGGCCGGAGGATTACCTGTATAGTTCGGGGCGTGACTATGCAGGGGAAAAGGGACTGCTGGATGTTGAGGTCGTAAATTTTTTAGTTCTTTAGCGCATTGCAAATGCTTATACTCACAGCAGCCGAATTGTAAATTCGGCTGAACGGAGGGGAAAAGGGACTGCTGGATGTTGAGGTCATAAATTTTTCAGTTCTTTAGCGCATTGCAAATGCTTATATTCACAGCGGCCGAATTGCAAATTCGGCTGAACGGAGATTTAGAAGTTTAAGCTCAAGGAAATGATTTTTTTCAGTTCTTTAGCGCATTGCAAATGCTTATACTCACAGCGGCAGAATTGTAAATCCGGCTGAACGGAGATTTAGAAGTTCAAGCTCAAGGAAATGATTTTTTCAGTTCTTTAGCGCATTGCAAATGCTTATATTCACAGCGGCCGAGAAACTTTACTACGGCAGTTCAGACGAATTTGCAATTCGCCTGCTGCGAGTATAAG
>CACXUV010000082.1 GCA_902770845.1 uncultured Prevotellaceae bacterium | reverse complement strand
AAGCCTATTTAGTGACAAGGCCGGAGGATTACCTGTATAGTTCGTGGCGTAACTATGCAGGGGAAAAGGGACTGCTGGATGTTGAGGTCATAAATTTTTCAGTTCTTTAGCGCATTGCAAATGCTTATATTCACAGCAGCCGAATTGCAAATTCGGCTGAACGGAGATTTAGAAGTTCAAGCTCAAGAAAATGATTTTTTCAGTTCTATAGCGCATTGCAAATGCTTATACTCACAGCAGCAGTTCTTTAGCGCATTGCAAATGCTTATATTCACAGCGGCCGAGAAACTTTACTACGGCAGTTCAGACGAATTTGCAATTCGCCTGCTGCGAGTATAAGAATTTGTAATTCGATAAAAAAGTCCCAGTGATTCAAGCCTATTTAGTGACAAGGCCGGAGGATTACCTGTATAGTTCGGGGCGTAACTATGCAGGGGAAAAGGGACTGCGATTTAGAAGTTCAAGCTCAAGGAAATGATTTTTTTCAGTTCTTTAGCGCATTGCAAATGCTTATATTCACAGCAGGCGAATTGCAAATTCGGCTGAACGGAGAAAAGGAACTGGTTGAATACTTAAATCGAAAATAAATAGAAAAAAGATGGTTAAATATTAAAATCGAAAAAAATCGTAAATCGTCAAATTGTAAATCACCTTGGCTTTTATTTCTTGATGGTAAATTCAAACGCCAGTCCGCCGTTGCTCGGAGTGGTGGCCGTGATGGTGCCGCCATGCAGCAATACGGCGTTCTTGACAATAGAGAGGCCCAGGCCCGTGCCGCCCATTTCGCGGCTGCGGCCTTTGTCGATGCGATAGAAACGCTCGAAGATGCGGGGCAGGTGATTGGCAGGGATGCCAATGCCGTTGTCCTTGAAACTGAAGCACCAGCAGTCTGGCCGCTGTTCGGCCGACAACTCTATGGTGGTTCCCCGTCCGGCATAGTTGATGGCATTGTCCATGAGGTTGCGGAAAATGCTGTAAAGCAGTGAATAGCTGCCTTGGATGATGATGTCGCCGGGCAGATAGTTGTGCAGCGTCATTTGCCGGTGCTGCATGGCAATGGCCGTTTCTTGCGCAATGTCGGCAAAGAGCATGGCAACGTTGACGCGCTCCTTGGTAATCATGTCGCGGGCATAGTCCATGCGGTTCAGCGTAGAAATGTCCTGCAGCAAGGTTGTCAGTCGGTGGGCCTGTGCATTGGTGCGGATGATGAACTGCTGCTTCACCTCGTCCGTGATGTCGGGACTGTCCAGGATGGTGTCTGTGTAGCCGAGGATGCTGGCCACGGGAGTCTTCAGTTCGTGGGCAATGTTCTGTGTCAGTTCGCGGCGCATGCGGTTCTCCTTCTCGGCCTGCTCACGGCTGATGCGCTCGTCCATCCGCTTGGCATAGCGGAACAGCAGGAAGCCCAGACCGGCCATGACAACCAGCGAGAACAGCAGCAGATGCCAGTCGCTCACCTCGTTGAACGGCATGATGAACTTGCGGTCGTAGTCCTCGAAAAGAAAAAAGATGGTGGCATAGACCATGAACACGGCCATCACGCTGAGCCACATCTTCCGTCCTTCAGATAGCTTCTTCATTTTTCACTCTTCATTCTTCACTTATAAAGCTGTAGCCGAAGCCCGTGCGAGATACCAGGCAGGCGGCATAGCGGTCAAGCTTCTTGCGCAGCCGGGCAATGTTCACATCCACCGTTCGTTCGGTGACGACGACGTCCTGTGGCCAAACGCTGTCCAGCAGCTGCTGCCGTGTGAACACCTGTCCACGGTGACAGAGCAGCAGCTGCAGCAGGTCATATTCTGTGCGGGTAAGGGCAATGGGATTGCCGTCGATGCATACGGTCTTGTTGGCGGCGTTGACAACAAGGCTCTTGTAGGCAAAGTTCTCATCGCTTCGGAGGGGCTGGGGGAGGCTCCTTCTGCTTAGCACAGCCTTCACCCGTGCCATCACTTCGCGCACCGAGAACGGCTTCGTCACGTAGTCATCGGCTCCGAGCGAGAACCCCTGCAGCGTGTCTTCCTCAGCATCCTTGGCCGTCAGGAAGATGATGGGAATGTGCCGGCTCTGCTCATCTTCCTTCAGTCGCCTGGCCAGTTCGAAGCCCGACATGCCCGGCATCATCACGTCGAGCAGCAGCAAGTCATATAATTTACTGTTTGACGATTTACTATTTACGATTTGTTGCAGCGCCTCTTCTGCCGACAAGGCCGCCTCTGCCCGATAGCCCGCCGCCTGAAGATTGAACAGCAGGATGTCGCACAAGTCGTGCTCGTCGTCGACGACCAATATTCGTTTTTGTTCCATATCGCGTGCAAAGTTACGAAAAAAAAGTAGAAAAGTTCTCATCTTAATGCTCCCTTTGCCGTGTTACCACGAACGAAAGGAGCATCGACAGGACGAGCACGCCGAAGATGAAGGCCAGGCTGAGGTGCATCGCCAGCAGCATTTTCACGCCTACGAAGATGAGGATGATGCCGAGGCCGTATTTCAGATAGGTGAAATACTGGGCGATGGCAGCTATTTTGTGTTCAACGCTTATTGTCTGCCAAACCTTGCCTCGACCATGTTGACGACGTAGTCGCCGAGTTTTTCCAGTTCGTTGATCATATCGATGTAGAGCGTGCCGACGGCATAGTCGTATTCGTGGTTGTTCACCGCAGCAACGTTCTCGTTCTTCAGTTGCTGGCGCAGTTGGTTGATGTCGTTCTCGATGCGATAGGTCTCGCGGATGTCGTGGTCGGTGCGGTGGCCGTGCATCACGGTGTTCATCTGCGTCAGGGCCTGGTTGCAGAGCAGCATCAGGGCATGCAGCTGCTCGTCCTGATGGGCGGTGAACGCCTTGCCAGACTTCTGTTTGCGTTCGAGTGTGCGGGCCAGTTTGTAGCAGGCATCGCCGATGGACTCCAGTTCGCTGATTTCGCGCATCATCTGGCGAATTTTCTGCTTCGTCTCGTCGCTCAGATGGCCGTCGCTCACCTGTTCCAGATAGCGGGCAATCTCAATCTCCATCTTGTCGGTCGTGTCCTCATCGTGCTCTATCTGTTGGAACAGTTCGGAGAAATCCTTTGCGTCGGTCTCATGGAAGAGCGTGCGCACCATGTCGAACATTTCGCCGACACGCTGTCCAAAGGCTGCCGTCTCCTTCTGTGCCTGCAGCACGGCAATTTCGGGTGTCTGCACCAGATTGGTCTGGATGTATTTCAGGCGGAATGTCTCTCTGTCTTCTTTCTCCTTAGCCTCCTGCTTCTCGGGCAGCAGCCAGCAGACCACGCGCTCCATCTGCGGCACCAGCCAGATGAGGATGGCCGTGTTGATGACGTTGAAACAGGTGTGGAACATGGCTAGCACCACGGGCAGCTTGGCCGTCTGTCCGTTCATTGTCGGGTCGTAGCCAACGATGCCACACACCATGTTGACAAAGGGGTAGAACGCAATGAGCACCCACATCACGCCGAAGACGTTGAACAGCAGATGGGCCAGTGCGGCGCGGCGGGCCTGCGTGTTGGCACCCAGTGCCACCAGGTTGGCCGTGGCCGTCGTGCCGATGTTTTCGCCCATCACCAATGCAATGCCCAGATAGATGGGCAGCACCCCTGTGGAGCAGAGCAGGATGGTGATGGCCATGACCGCAGCCGACGACTGCACGATGCAGGTGATGAGCGTGCCGATGGCAAGGAAGATGAGGATGGTGAGGTGGCTCGACGTGTCGAACGAGGCGAAAAACGAGACCACCGCCTCGTTGTGTGCCAGGTCCATCGACTTGCCCGTTGCGCTCAGCATCACCAGTGAGAGAAACATGAAGGCCGTGCCAAAGAGGAAGTCGCCCACGTAGCGGTGCTGCTTCTTGTAGATGAGCATGATGCCGAGCGCGAACGAGGGGTAGACCACGTTGGTTAGGTCCACATTGTAGCCTAGCGACATGATCCAGGCCGTGAGCGTTGTGCCGATGTTGGCACCCATGATGACCGAGATGGCTTGCGCCAGCGTGAGCAGACCTGCCGACACGAACGAGACGGTCATCACCGTCGTGGCCGACGACGACTGCACGGCACAGGTGACGAGTGTGCCCGTCAGCATGCCCGTGACGCGGTTGGTGGTCATTCGTGCCAGGATGTGTCGCAGTTGTGGGCCCGCCATTTTCTGCAGTGCCTCACTCATCATTCGCATGCCGTAAATCAGCAGTCCCAGTGCGCCGAGCAGTTGCAGCGCCGCCATCAGATAGTTTTGATTTGTTTCCATGTTGTTCAGAATTGTGGGTGCAAAGTTACGGGCAATCTTTGCGATAGACAAGAAAATCGTGTTACGATGTGGTTACAATTTCTATGCCGTTGTTTCGATAATCTTTACAAAAAAAAATCGCAAAATAGAGCGTGAAACATCGCTCCTGCCAGTGTTTCACGCTCTTCTGCGTGCTGCCTTCATGCCTCCTGCGGTGCAACGGTGGCCCTATTGACTGACAACGGGGCCCTCATTGTGTGCCAACAGGCCCCCCATTGTGTGCCAACAGGACTTCCGTTGTGTGCCAACGGGGCCTCCGTTGCCTTGCAATGGGGTTCCCGTTGCCAGGCAGCAAAACGCCTCGTTTTTCAATATCGCTGATTATCAGATATTTACAAAGTACCCTCAAAACTCGAAAATTCCGAACGAAAACACGGCTGCTCAATTCTGAGCCAATCTCAGCCGCGTTCAGGCAAAAACGAATGTGTAAACTTTTGCCTTAAAAAGTAGTCCCTTTGTCTTTTTTTGAAAGATAGATTTGGGTATGTGCTGATTTTTCTGTAGCTTTGCAAGCAAAAAAATAAATTCTCATGCCAACAAATAGAAACGATAATATTGACTCAGTTAAATATTGGCTCATGTTTTTGGTTATCGTGGGACATGTATTTGCTCAAGGTCAGTTTAGCAATTCTCCTGAATGTACAGTAATATGGCATTGGATTTATATGTTCCATATGCCGTTATTTATTTTTATATCAGGTTATTTTTCCCGAAAGAAAGATAACAAACATTTTATATCAAGTTGTTGGAAACTAATTGAACCGCTTGTGGTGTATCAGATAATTATCCGTAGCTATGAGTTTTTTACAGCGGGTACAATATCACTTACCGAAATACTTACACCATGGTGGATCTTATGGTATTTGCTTAGTTTGTTTTATTGGAGATTAATGATTCAAGTAATTCCAAACAAGATCTTAGAGAACAAAAAAGTTATTATCATTTCCACATTCATTATTAGTTTGTGTGCAGGCTTCCTGCCTTTTAATAGGTTTCTATCAGTTCAAAGAACACTTGCATTCATGCCTTTCTTTTTCTTAGGTTATTGTATGCGAGGAAAAAACATGTTCATTGCTACTAAATATAGAATATGGAGTGCTTTGTTCCTGGTACTAACAACGATATTGCCGATATTCTTTTCAAAACACTTAGGAGACTTGAATCAAGCAGCCCCATACGGCAATCCTATTGTTATCTGTAGTAGAATGTTAGTATTTGGGTTGAGCATTCCAATGTCTATTGCATTTATCAATATATGTCCAAATACACCATGGATTGCCAAACAAGGTAAAATGACAATGCAGTATTACATTTATCATGCTTTAATCATATTCATCCTAATGAAGGTTGTAACGAAATTCGGGTTGCCCACAACATTCTTATCAGCAGTAATTTATACATTGTTGATAGTATTGTGTATTCCTCTGCTATTAAAGATACCATTTATTCGGAAATTAACAAATCCATCTTCATTACTTGAAAGGCAATAAACTACATTCGCCATTTTGTAGTAGGTAACATTTTCTCAAAGCATATTGAAATATCAGAAAATAATCGTAACTTTGCCATCAAATATTACTATCATGAAGAAAACGTTGTTATTACTGGCCTTGTTGCTGGTGTGTGGCATGGCCAAGGCCCAGCAAGTCATTTCGCTGGCAGGAGCGTGGGACTTCTGCACTGAGCAGCAAGCGACGGGGAGCGACAATGTTCAGCGCTACAGCGACTATGTGATGCTTCCTGGCTCCATGCTCACCAACGGCAAGGGCAACCCCGTGAGCGTCAAGACGCAGTGGACGGGCTCGCTCTACGACTCCAGCTTCTATTTCAATCCCTATATGGAGAAGTACCGCAAGGAAGGCGCGATGAAGTTTCCCTTCTTCCTCACCCCTGCCAGGCACTACACGGGGGCTGCGTGGTATCATCGTTCGGTCTATGTGCACCGGGCTTGGAAAGACCAGCGCATCACGCTCTTCCTGGAACGGCCCCATATTGAGACCACGGTCTACGTGAACGGCAAGGAGGTGGGCCACCAGATGTCCTTGTCGGTGCCCCATTGCTATGATGTGACGAAGTATGTGCGGTTAGGTGAGAAAAATGATATTGCCATCCGCGTGTATAACGGCATAGAGAATGTGTGCGTGGGGCAGGACTCTCACAGCGTGACCGACCAGACGCAGGGCAACTGGAACGGCATCGTGGGGCGAATGGAGCTGCAGGCCCGTCCCAAGCAGCTCAACATCGAGGGCGTGAGGGTCTTTCCCGATGTGCAGGGCGGCAAGGCACATGTGGTGGTGACGCTCGACAATCATGCTCGTGGCTGGCAGGGCGAGGGACTGAGCTACGAGTTGCGCTATGACGGGGCACCCGAGAGCAATCCGCCACTTGTGTTTCCGCAGAGCAACTGGCAGGAACTGGACGGAGAACAGCGCGTGGAGTTCGACATCGTGATGGAACGGTCGTTCCTGCAGGAACGCACCTGGGACGAATTTCGCCCCGTGGTCTATCGCCTGACCGTTTATGCCGGCGACGATGCCTATGAAACCACCTTCGGCATGCGCGACATCAAGGTCGTGGGGCGTCAGCTCACCATCAACGGTCGTCCCCTCTTCCTGCGTGGCACGGTGGAGAACTGCCTGTTTCCCGAAACGGGCTTTCCGCCCACCGACGAACATGAGTGGCTGCGCATCTTCCGCAAGTGCAAGGAGTATGGCCTGAACCACGTGCGCTTCCACAGCTATTGTCCGCCCGAAGCAGCCTTCAGTGCGGCCGACCGCGTGGGCATCTATTTGCAACCCGAAGGGCCGTCGTGGCCCAATCACGGCGTGAAGCTGCGCCGAAAGATGGCCATTGACCAGTATCTGCTCGACGAGTCGAAGCGCATCATCGATGCCTACGGCAACCACCCCTCGTTTCTGATGATGGCTGCCGGCAACGAGCCTGCGGGCGACTGGGTGGGCTACTGCAATGACTGGGTGAAGGAGATGAAGAAGTATGACCCCACCAAAATCTATGCCGGTGCGTCGGTGGGCGGCGGCTGGGCTTGGGACAGCGGTTCGGAATATCACGTGAAAGGCGGAGCGCGCGGCCTGGACGACTGGAACAGGCGGGCACCTTCGAGCGACGACGACTACTATGGCGGCATTGAGTTTCCGCGCAACTATAAGGACACACTTCCCAACCAGGCTCCCATCATTACCCATGAGAAGGGCCAGTGGTGTGCCTTCCCCGATTTCAGCGAGATTCCACAGTACACGGGAGTCTACAAGCCGGGCAACCTGGAGATTTTCCGCGACCTGCTGCGCTTCAATGGCATGGGCAGCATGGGGGAAAAGTTCCTGCATGCCAGCGGCAAGCTGCAGACGCTGTGCTACAAATACGAGATAGAGCGCAACCTGCGCACCAAGGACTATGCAGGCTTTCAGCTCCTGGGGCTGAACGACTATAGCGGACAGGGCACTGCACTGGTGGGCGTGCTCAATGCTTTCTGGCGCGAGAAAGGCTATTGCACTGCCAGCGACTGGCGCGAGTTTTGCAATGTGATTGTGCCGTTGGCCCGGTTCCCACGGTTTGTCTACACCCAGGGCGACACGCTGCGTGTGCCCGTTGAAGCCTACAATGCCTATGGCACCAGTGTGGGCAACGTGAACCCTGTCTACAGCATTGCGCGCGACGACGGCACTGTCGTGGCCCATGGCGCGCTTGCTTCGGGCGTTCTGCCCATGGGCAAGTGCATCGCTCTGGGCAGCGTCACCCTTCCGCTCGACACCATGAACGGGCCCGCAAAGTTGACACTGACCGTGCAACTCTCGGAGAGCATAAAGAACCACTGGGACTTCTGGGTGTATCCCAAAGCTGCGCCTGACGGGGAACCAGAGCCGAAGGGCATCGTGATGGCCGACTCGCTGGACGCTCGGGCCTTGAAGGCTCTTGCCAAGGGAGGCACCGTGCTGCTCACGGCTGCCGGCCGCGTGACGCTGGGCAGCGACGTGAAGCAGACCTATCTGCCCGTGTTCTGGAACACGTCGTGGTTCAAGATGCGTCCGCCCCACACCACGGGGGCCTATATAGACAGGCAGCACCTGCTGTTCAGCCACGGCTTTCCCACCGACGACTGGAGCAACCTGAACTGGTGGGAACTGCTGAACAGGGCACAGGTGATGAACCTCATGGAACTGCCTGCCGGCTATCAGTCGCCCATTCAGCCCATCGACACCTGGCATGTGAGCCGCAAGCTGGGCATGCTCATCGAAGCCAGAGTGGGCAAGGGGCGCCTGCTCATGACCACGATGGACATCAGCAGCAACCTTGCTTCGCGCCCGGTGGCCAGGCAGATGCGGCGTGCCATCCTGAGCTACATGCAGAGCCCGGACTTCAATCCCACACTGCAGCTCAGCGCAGACGTGGTGGGCCATTTCTTCACCAAGCAGGCTCCGCCCGTCAATATGTTTACCAACGACTCGCCCGACGAACTGAAGCCCAAACTGAAATAGGGCAGGGTGGGGCTGTGGAGCCCTTGCATCATGACAACAAATAAAAAACAAACTATAGATAAACGTATGTACACAAAAAAACTAATCTCATCCTTCCTGGCTCTTTGTGGAGCCTTCTCGCTGTGGGCCCAGCCCAGGGCCGTCTATGACCTGAACTTTGGCTGGCGCTTCCATGAGGGCAATGTGGAGCAAGCCCAGCAAAAAGACTTCGACGACAGTGGGTGGCGTGTGGTCGATGTGCCCCACGACTTCCAGATTGAACAGCCGTGGGTGGCTCCTGCTGCCGACGAAAAAGCCGACAACAGCGACGTGGCTGCCAACATCAAGAGCCGCCTGTCGAGCCGTGGCTTCAAGGAAATGGGGCAGTCGTGGTATCGCTACCACCTGACACCGGCCGACTCGCTTCGCGGTCGCAGGTTGCTGCTCGATTTTGGCGGCATCATCTACACGGGCGATGTCTATCTGAACGGAGAAGCCATTGGCGGCACCAACTATGGCTACGTGGGCTTCGAAATCGACGTGACCGACAAGCTGCGACTGGGGCAGGACAACGTGATTGCCGTGAAGGCCGACACCCGGGAGCCCGGAAACTCGCGCTGGTACACCGGTGGTGGTCTGTTTCGCAGCGTGAAGCTGGTGGCCACGGGCAAGGAACTGTTCTTTGGGCGGCATCCGCTTTATATCACTACGCGCGCAAACCAATATATAAATATATCGGGCGAGTTCACCAACCGCACCCGCAACGAGGCTCGCGTCAGGGTGAGAATCCTTGACCCCGACGGGCACCAGGTGTTCGACGGCGAGAAGAAAGTGGCCCGGCACCGCATGGCCCGCACCGTAGAGGTGGCACTGGCCGATGAAATCAGGGTGGAGCAGCCGCAGTTGTGGGACACAGAGCACCCACGGCTCTACACGGCCGTGGCCACGCTGCTGCGCGAAGACGGCACGGTGGCCGACGAGGTGAGTGCCCGCTTTGGCATTCGCACCGTGGAGATTGGCCCCGACTTTGGCTTGAAGCTCAACGGGAAGAAAGTGCTCCTGAAGGGCTATGCCAACCACCACACGCTGGGAGCACTGGGTGCTGCGGCCTATCCGCGTGCCATTGAGAAGCGCTTGCAGCTGATGAAACAGTATGGTGTGAACCACATTCGCACCTCGCACAACCCCTACAGCCGTGAGTTCATTGAGCTGTGCGACCGCTACGGCATCCTGGTGGTGGACGAACTCTACGACAAATGGACACGACAGCACACGGGGGGACGCGTGGCCTTCGAGCAGTTGTGGCAGTACGACGTGCCCGAGTGGGTGAAGCGCGACCGCAACTCTCCCTCAGTGGTGCTTTGGAGTCTGGGCAACGAGCTGCAGCAAGACCCCAACCAGCCCTTCAACGACTTTGGCGTGACCATGTATCGACTGATGCGTCAGCTGGTGGCTCGCTACGATTCCACACGCAAGGTCACCGTGGCCATGCATCCGCGCTATCGCAACTGGCAGACCGACTCACTGCCCTGCGACCTGGCCATGATTACCGATGTGCAGGCTTACAACTATCGCTACATGTATTTCCCCGGCGACGGGCGCCGCTTCCCCTGGATGTCGTTCTATCAGAGCGAAGCCACCATGGCCGCCATGGGCCCCAATTTCTTCGAGATGGAACTCGACAAGGTGATCGGACTGGCCTACTGGGGCGCTATCGACTACCTGGGCGAGAGTCAGGGCTGGCCTGCAAAGGGATGGAGCCAGGGCTGTTTCTATATCGACCTGGAGCCCAAACCCAAGGCTTGGCTCATGAAGAGCATGTTCTTGCCCGACGAGCCCGTGGCTCACATAGCCATCATCGACAAGAAGGGCGACCAGATGTGGAACGGTGTGCAGACGGGAAGTGACGGCATGAGCGATCACTGGAACCGCGTGGCCGGACAAAAGGTGTCGCTCTATGTCTACACCAATGCCGACGAGGTGGAACTGCTGCTCAACGGACGTAGTCTGGGCACCAAGCCCAACCCTGCTGATGCCAAGCACCGCAACCAGGTGTTCTGGGACGGCGTGGAGTATCAGCCGGGCTCTTTGGAGGCCGTGGCCCGCAAAAATGGTAAGGTGGTGGCCCGCCACAAGATTGAGACAACGGGCGAAGCTGTGGGCTTGAAGGCAGAGCCCGACAATGCCAACTGGCAGGCCGATGGCTCCGACCTGCAGCACATTCGCATCGTGGCTGTTGACAAGAAAGGACGTCGCGTGCCCGTTACGGGAAAGGAAGTGAGCTTCGACGTGCAGGGCGATGCCCGTATTGTGGGCGTCATCAATGGCGACATCAACAGTCACGAAATGACCGTCGGCTCAAGACGTTCGCTCTTCAACGGCTCGTGCACCGTGATTCTGCGCGCTGACCGCAAGGCCGGTCCTGTGGTGCTCACAGCTGCTTCGGCAGGAATGAAGTCTGCCAAGCTGAAACTGCAGATGCAATAAAGTCGTGTTATCAGGTCTTGGCAACATCTTTGCCAAGACCTGATGATGTTTTTGCCAGCGACATTTTGGGCAGCTTTTCCCACCATTCAGCCCCCCAAAAGCATGGAAAAACAAGGAAAATGAAACTTTTTCGAAAAAAAAATGCCAAAAGTTTTGGCGGTTCGGAAAAATGTTGTACCTTTGCACCCGCAATCAAGAGAGATGCACATCTTACTAAAGATGATTCTTGCGGAAATAGCTCAGTTGGTAGAGCACAACCTTGCCAAGGTTGGGGTCGCGGGTCCGAGTCCCGTTTTCCGCTCACATATTGAAACAAAGAGAGCGTTAGGGAATTAGCCCTTTCGAAAAATGCCCAGGTGGCGGAATTGGTAGACGCGCACGTTTCAGGTGCGTGTGCCGCGAGGCGTGCAGGTTCGAGTCCTGTTCTGGGCACTCTTT
>CACXUV010000081.1 GCA_902770845.1 uncultured Prevotellaceae bacterium | reverse complement strand
TCCTTGTGTTCCAATTATTTATTTTTTTTTTTTTTTTCTTCTTTTTCGGGGCTCAAAGTTTTTCTTTCTCTTCATATTTATATAATTGCGCGCGTATGAGAACAAAAAAAGGCTGCAAATGCTTGGTGTTTCAATTATTTTGTCTATTTTTGCAACGTCTAAGACAAATCATTGCGAACAACTACACCCGAGTACAACGAAACACAAAAACGTAGCACTCCTTGCTTATGAAAACTTTTATAGCAACCCTTTTCGGTCTCTTCCTCACTGCATTCAGTGTGTGGGCCGACAACAAACTGACCGAGAATTTCGAGTCGGGGCTGCCCTCGTCGGCCCCCTCCAGTGAGACCACCGTGACGCTTGCCTCTGGCCAGTGGCGCATCAAGGGCGTCAATGCCAAGAGCGACAACGGCAGCATCAGGGCCACGATGGGTGGCAATGGCTATCTTGTCAGCCCTGTGCTGTGCCAGCCGGGCCGTGTGTCGTTCAAGCATCGTGCCTCGGGCAGCGGCAAGAAGTTGCTTGTGGAAAAGTCTGTCGACGGTGGCGCCACCTGGACCGAGCTGGGCACGTCCACCGTGTCGTCGTCGACGCCTTACGGCAGCAGTTCGTTCAAGGTGGGCTCCGAAGAGCAGGACACTCAGGTGCTGCTGCGATTTACCTGTCTCAATGCCACCATCTATCTGGACGATGTGGAAATTACGCTCGAAGCAGCCAGCAGCCCTGCGCCCGTGGAGCCCGACGACCCCACCTACGTCACCGTGGGCACGCCCATTCCCACCAAGCCTTTCCCTGCAGCACTGCACACCTACTTCATTGCCCCCAACGGTAGCGACGACGGCGGCGACGGCACGCTGGAGCACCCTTGGTTCAATCTGCAGTATGCCATCGACCATGCCGTGCCGGGCGACCACATTGTGTGTCGTGGGGGGGTGTACAAGCCCACGATGAAGAAAGACGGCACCAAGTACACCATCCGCATCACCACATCGGGCACGGCCCAGCAGCCCATCGTTGTGCGCAGCTATGAAGACGAGCGCCCCGTGTTCGATTTCGAGCAGCAGTTGCTCGACCAGAGCGTGGGCGATCGCGGCATTCTGCTCACCGGCAACTACTGGTGGCTCTTCGGGCTGCACATCACCCATGCGGCCGACAACGGCATCAAGCTCGAAGGCTCCCACAACCGCATTGAGCGCTGCGAGTTCTCCTACAATCTCGACACGGGCCTGCAGCTGGGCTTTGGCCATAAGTTCAGCGACACCTTTCCCAACCTGTCGAAGAACGACGGCACCTATTGTGCCTATAACGACATTGTGGACTGCGACTCCCACCACAACTGCGACTACGACAGCAACTATGGCAGCGATGCCGACGGCTTTGCCTGCAAGATGCACAACGGGCGTGGCAACCGCTTCATTCGCTGTCGTGCCTGGCACAACAGCGACGATGCCTGGGATCTCTACGAGACCGACTTCGACGTGATTCTGGCCGAGTGCTGGGCGTGGGACTCGGGCAAGGCCGAAGACCACCTGTGGGTGAAGGACTATATCACCAAGAGCGGCAACCTGTCGTTCTCGGGCAATGGCAACGGCATCAAGCTGGGCGGCAATGGTACGGGCGGTTCGTCGCAGGGCGTTCACTATGTCTACAACTGCATAGCCTTCAACTGCAACAACGGCTCGTCGGTGAAGGGCTTCGACTGCAACCACCACAAGGGTGGCCACGTGCTCATAGGCTGTCTGGGGTTCAACAACAGCTACGACTTCATGTTCGAGTCGGGCGGCTCCGATGCCAACACCCGTTTCTACAACAACATCTGTCTGGGCAAACAGGAGATATGCGTGGGCAGCGACGACTATAACGCCCTTTCGTCGGCCATGTCGAAAAATGGCTGGACCAACCACCTGGTCACCGGCATTGGTGCCGACGACTTCCTTTCGCTCGACGAGGACGAAGCCCTGAAGCCGCGTGCTCTCGACGGCTCGCTGCCCCGCCGCTTTGGCCGACTGGCAGCCGACAGCCGGTTGGTGGATGCAGGCAATGCTGCCTACGACCTGCCCGAGTCGCTGCTTCAAGACTTTCCTTTCCTGCGCCGCACCGTCACGGGGAAGGCTCGCGACCTGGGCCCCTACGAGCGTGCAGCCCCGTCAGAGTTGGGCGTGTCGCCCCTGCTGCTGCGTGCTTCGTCGGCGGCCTCATGCCGCAAGTTCTTCCAAGACCATCGGGTCGTCATTCAGAAAGATGCACAGCGCTATGATGCCCAGGGGCTGACGGTCAGACGTTGAGCGTGTGTGCAACTGTAGCACTGTAGCGCTGTAACGCTCAGGAGCGTTTCTTCTTGTTCACGTTCAGGGGCGTGGCCCGTGGGAAAGCCTCGCTGAAGGCTTGGTCGAGCGCTGCGAGGTCTATCTTGTAGTAGCTGATGCCCAGCACCACCGAGGCGATGGCCCTGAGCAGTTCGCGGTGGGGTCGGGGGTGCAGCCAGGGTGGTGGCAGTTCGTTCCATCCCTCCTGCTGGCACCTGGAGCACACCTCCCAGATGAAGCCGTCGGTGGCTCTGGGGCCAAACCACACCTTCAGCACGCGCCGTATGCAGAAGCGTCTGCACTGTGCCTGCAGCAGGTGCCTGGTGCGCTCCAGCCTGAGCCAGAGCTGCACGAAGCACGCCTTGTTGTTTTCGATGTCTATCATCGGTCACCTCCTGTCTTCAGCTTGTAGGCACTGGTCTTTACGTAGCAGCCGGTCGTTTCGTCTTGGGCAATGTAGCCTCGCGCCTGCCACACGCGCAGTGTCGATTGTCCGTCGCCGCTGCGTCCCTGGCTCTGCCTCATCTGCCGATACTGCTCTCGGGTGAACTCGTCGGGCAGCAGTTCCAGCAGGTTCTGGGGCCCCGACTGCCGCTGAATCTCCACCTCTTCGCGCAGTTCGCGCTCCAGCTGCTGACCGAAGTAGAGCATCTTGCACCACAGGTTGTATGCCTGGCTCCACCGCACGAAATCGGCTATCTCCCTCGACCACTTGCAGCCGTGAGCCACGTAGAGCACCATGCCCTTGAGCCATGCTATCACGTTGGCCCTGTAGGACAGCACCCTGTAGGCTTCGCTGTCATAGAGGCGTGCGGCATCCGAGTTCTCCTGCTTCATGTCGAGCGACAGGCGTTTGGCCTGCTGACATTCAATCAGTCCCGAGGCAGCCTCCAGGCGGTCTATGTAGGGCTTCAGTTCGGCGGCAAAGCGGTGGTCGTAGATTCCCAGGATGGGTGCTGCGTCGTCCTCGTCGTCGTTGCGGATGATGGTCGAGATGTCCAGTCGGCTCACCGTTCCGTCGTTTACCATGCGCGAGAAGAACTTGCGGGCGTTGGGGGGAGTTGTCGATGCGTTGAAGTTCCAGCGCAGCGGTGCAATGCCCGAGACGCTGTCGGCTCCCACGCGCTCCTGTCCGGCATCCGAGTTGTCGAAAGCCTTGCGGATGAGCAGTCCCACCTCGTCGACCGTTCCCTTCGACGTGACCTTCTTCAGTGCCTCAATCTCGTCTACGATGGTGTAGATGAAGCGTTGGCCGTTCTGGTGGGCGTCGATGACGCGCTGGTTGAACACGGCATCGGTCAGGTTGTCGATGAGCATCTGTATGCAGATGTCTGTGGGGCGCGGGTCTTTCTTCTGCTTGGCCCCCGGGTTCTTCTGTTTCCACTCGGCCTCTCGCTGGCGGTTGGGAATGTCGCGCTGGCGAATGTCTTCCATAATGAATTCGATGGGCTTCTTGATGGTGCCCTTGCCAATGGACTGGCGGCCAATGAGCACCGACATGAACGTTGCCTCGTGGTCCACGTTGTCCCAGTAGCGGAACTTCACCCCGTGCAGGTGAACGCCCAGTGCGGGGAACACCGCAGCAGCCACGGCCGGCTTGTAGAACCCCGGCACGTTCTTCGTCAGCAGCCTCACCAGTGGTGGCAGCCGCTTGGGCATGGGTGGCGGTGTGGTCAGCGTGCCGCCGCAAGCCTTCACGCCCGCAGTCGACTTCAGCGCCTGCAGCACCTGCTTCAGCCTGTAGGGCATGCCCTTGCGGGGCTCCTTCAGTGCGTTCTCGATGGTCTTGCGATATTCGGCCCTGTCCTGGGGCGAGCAGGTGCCGTCGGGCCTTGCCCAGTAGTTGGGCACCACGGCCAGCAGCTTCGCCAGGTCATAGCCGCAGATGCTGCGCAGGTTCACAGCCAGTTCAAAGGTCAGCACATTGCGGTCGCCGTCTGTAGGCTCCTTGCCGTCGTTGAACAGTTGCCAGTACTTCTCGATGATGTCGGCATACAGCATGCCGT
The DNA here is from genome assembly GCA_902770845.1 of uncultured Prevotellaceae bacterium. Classification (GTDB taxonomy): domain Bacteria; phylum Bacteroidota; class Bacteroidia; order Bacteroidales; family Bacteroidaceae; genus Prevotella. Next base: position 14,541 of record CACXUV010000081.1, on the reverse strand, counting down.
TGTACCTGGCCTCCGCATCGTGGGCCGTCGGGGCCGGACTGTTGCTGGCCTCGGGGGCGTGGGCTGCCCTTTGTGCCGCTGCTTCTTCATCAGCATCATCTTGGGGCTTTGCGGGCGTCTGGTCGAAAAGCTCATCGTCGAGAAACAGCAGTTCGTCGGCATCGGCGGTGGTGGTGAAAAACACGCGTGTGATGTCCTTCGCCTTGTCGTCATACTCCACGCCCAGCAGCGTGCTTGCCCAGCGCAGGTTTTCCTGCTGCGACAGGTCTTCGCGGCGGCGGAACACCAGGTGATAGCCCTTGGTGGCGCTGCGTTCCAGCATCAGCAGCCCCAGTTCGTTTTTCTTGGCCAGCACCAGGCTGGGCACCTCGTCCATGCGCTGCTTCAGCCACTGCTGCTGCTCGTCGGCGGGAAGTTCCTTGGGGGCCTTGAAGTCGATGTCCATGCCCACCGACCGCGAGGCCGTGTGGCTGCCCTTCAGCGAGCCGTCGGCCTGGGGCAGACACGAATAGTTCATCTGCACCAGCAGGTTCTTCTTCCTGGCATCCTGCTGCCGTACTGCCTTCAGCGTCTGCCGCTGCAGGTCTGTGTTGCGCAGGGCCAGATATTCTTCCCTGCTCCCGACGGGGCGCATGAACTTTGCACCGCCGTCGCCCTTTTCTACGATAAATGCACTCATTTGTTTTCTTTTTATTTTTTGTTGATGCGTTATTGTGGCCGCGAAGTTAAGCATAATGTCGATACGTTGTTTCAAACGACATTAGAATCGTAGGTTTCAGCGCGCCATCGTAGGTTTAGGCACCGATTTGGAGCCGTTTCAGCAGCTTCTGGGCAATACCCATCTGCCTGCCGAACACGCGGTCGCCTTTGGGCGCGTGGTATTCCTTCCACTGGCCGAACTCTTTCCTCAGGATGCTCTTCTCGGCCAGTGCCTTCTGAATGGCCTGATAGGTGCAGGGGTAGTCCAGCTTCTCGTCGCGCAACAGCGCGTTCATGCGCTTGGAAAACTTCGCAACGTCAGCCTCCCATCCGCAAAAGTCCACCAAAATTCTGTACACAGCAGCCCACTGGCGGCCTACGCTAAAGTCGCGCTCAACGCCCCGGACAGCCTTGGCCACCTCGTCGTCGCTCTTCTGCACCCCAGTGCTCTGGTGCGTCGGTCGCTCGATGGCACTCACCAGCCCGTTGGCCAGCAGTGCCTGGGCCAGCGTGATTTTTTCTTCCGAATCGCCTTTCTCTATTAAAATCTTCATTTTGTTGGGTTCGCGAGAGAAGAAGTTCTTGAAATTGACGCGTCTTTTCACCTATAGGACTTTCTTCGCCCACTTCGCTCAACTGGGTCGCTCCTTTTCGACCCCTTTTTCGTTGTTGTTTGTTTTCATTCTTCAGCAGTTTTGCCCTCTCAGGTTTACTGCCCGTTTTCTCCTGCAAAGATACGCCTCGCCTTGCGAGCGTAAAGACTACCGGACTGGAAATCCAGTGCCTTGCCGAGATATATATACGTTTTTAAGGTAAAATTTTTCAAGTCCTGTGTCAAGGGCATCGAGTTGGGGGGCATTCTTTTGTCTATTTGTTCCGTTTTTATGATTTGTCTTTGTCCATGTTGCGTTGGAATTGCCGCACAGTGCTACAGTGTTACAGTTGTTGAAAAGCCTCTCCTGCTCCCTTGAAAATAATCTATATTTATATATAAATATAGAGTTCTGTTCAGACTCTCCCATGACACGCTTTGGCTACTGTAGCACTGTAACGCTGTAGCAGACCGCTTCTTTTCAAACAACGAATGAAAACGAATTTCACGAATTACACGAATAATAACTTGGTATGATTATTTTGAAACGAATGAGAATAATGAAAATAATTTTGGCCACGAATGAGAATAAATATTATTCCAATTCGTGAGCTTATTATTTCAATTATTCCAATTCGTTTCCGTAAAGCAAACACGAATCGTACTAACTTATTTTTTAATGATTACTTAATTCGTTGTTTAAATCGTTGTCGCCCTTGACCGTACAGCTCAAAAATTTTTTTGTGTCGCATTCGTGAACCGCAACGGCCGCGTCGTATCTTTGCAAGCGAGAAATGAAACGGCTCCGAGGCCAAACGCTCCGGGCGTTTGCACCGCAGGCTCCGGGCGTTTGCACCGAACGCTCAACAACAACACGACGAAGAAGAATGAGAAGAAAATAACAGAATGTTTAACCCTTTAAAAAAAAACAAACGACAATGGCTATCAAAATTGAACGCTACTTGAACCGCAACAAAAAGTCGAACGGCTACGGCAAGACCTATGGCCGAGTGCTGCATGCCAAGAAGGTGTACGACGCACGCCGTCTGGCCGAACACATCCAGGAACATGGCTCCATCTACACGCTCGACGTGGTGCTGGGCGTGCTGGCCAAGGTGGAGCAGTGCATACCCGAACTGCTGCGGCAGGGCTTCAAGGTGAAGCTCGACGGACTGGGCACCTTCAAGCTGAGTGCCAAGACCAGCGGCGTCATCAGGCCCGACGACTTCACCCTGCAGGCCAACGTGAAGAAGCTGATGCTGCGATTCCTGCCCGAGCAGGCACCCTTCTCGCTCTGGCGCTCCGATGCCGTGACCCGCAGTGCCGAAGAGGTGGGCATGGAACTGACTAACTATGTGGTAATCGGCGTAGACAAGGAAACGGGCGTGCGCACCTTGAAGTATCTGGGCAACAGCACCACCACGTCGGACAGCGACAGCGGCACCACCACTGGTGGCGACGGCGGCACGGTCAGTCCCGAGCCTGTGGAAGAGCGACCGTAAGGGACCGAAGGACACTACGAATTTCGCGAATCAATTCAAACTACGAATTTCGCGAATCAATCTAAACTACGAATTTCGCGAATTACACGAATTTTAACCTCTGCTGATAATCAAGGGCAATTTAATTCGAGCGTAATTTCGCGAAAGTCGTAGTTTTTATACAATCTGATTGAGGTTTTTAGCATTGCTTCATATCAACTAATTTTGATTAACTACTTAATGAACCTGTACGGTTAATCGAATGTAGGGGCATGCCCCTACATTCAAATTCGTGTAATTCGTTTGTAATTTTCAGATCAGAACCGAAAAATTCGTAAAATTCGTGTAATTCGTAGTTGGGGTCTTCGCGTGCCGTTATTGCGTTACAGTGTTACAGTGCTACAGTTCCGTCAAGTCCTGTGTGCGTCATGTTGCAGCGCAACCGTGCCGCGCGTTTTGCCGTACAGCATGTTTTTGTTGAAGAAATGTGTAATGGAACATTTGTTGCGAAAAACAGAACATCGGAATCTGGTAAAAAATGTTTAATTTTGCACCCAATTTCAAAAACCACACCAAGATTCATGGACAAAACAAGCAAATTGCTGGCAGAGATGGACCCCACGCTCGTCATTGAAAACGAGGTGCTGTTTCTCGACAATGTGAACGAAATGGAACGACTGTCGGCAATTGCCCCCGTGAAGATGGACTACAACGCCATCGTGATATGTCGCCACGGGCGGCTGATGCTCGAACTGGGCGGCAGTCAGCAGGTGAAGGTGGCCTCGGGCCAGCTGCTCCTGGTGCCGGCACAGAAGCTGATGCAGCCCATGATGGTGAGCACCGACATCGACGTGAGCGCACTGCTGGTGAGCGACCGCGTGTTCAAGTTGGTGCTGGGGGCACAGATAGACATCTGGAACCGGGCCATGTATCTGCACGAGACCTATGTGGTGGACATCCAGCGGTGGTCGGAAACCCTGCACAGCCATGCCCACAGCATTTTCAGGGGCGAGAAGCTCGAGCTGTTCAAGGAGTTTGTGCTGGCATCGCTGCGCATTTTCCTGCTCATCATCTGCGAGGAACTGCTGCGGCTGGGCGGTGGTCAGCAGGCAGTGGGCGAGGGGGCAGAGTCATGCAATCGCGAAAAACTGCTCTTCAACCGTTTCCTGGAACTGCTGCGCCACGAGCGGCAAAAGAAGCAGCAGGTGGCCTACTATGCCGAGCGGCTGTGCATCACGCCGAAGTATCTCTCCACCGTGTGCCACAACGTGAGCGGCAAGTCGCCCATGCACTGGATTGCCGATGGCGTGATGGAAGACAGCTATGCCCTGCTGTGCAACACCGACCTGACGGTGAAGGAGATAGCCCACAGGCTGGGCTTCCCCAACTCGTCGTTCTTCGGCCAGTATTTCCGTGCACAGGCAGGCGTGACCCCGCTCATGTACAGAACAAAATATAGAAACCGTCTTTAAGGCACATGGAGAAAGTAGACGTTGTGAAGGTCAGCACCAAGCGTATGCTGGACGATTTCGTTCGGCTGCCCTATGCCATATACCGCGACTGTCCGCAGTATGTGCCCGACCTGGAGAGCGACATCCGCAGTCTGTTCGATGCTCGGAAGAATCCCGCTCATGCCTTCTCCAGCCTGCAGCCCTTCGTGGCCTATCAGCAAGGCAAGCCCGTGGGCCGCATCGTGGGCATCATCAACCGCAAGGCCAACGAGCGCTGGCACACGCGCCACGTGCGTTTCTCGCTCATCGAGTTTGTCGACCGCCAGGAAGTGTCGGCCGCACTTATCGACGCCGTGGCCCAGTGGGGCAAGACGTTCGGAATGGACAGCATCGAGGGCCCGATGGGCATCACCGACTTCGACAAGGAAGGCATGCTTGTGGAAGACTTCCACCTCACGGGCACGATGAACACCATCTACAACCCCGAATACTATCACCGACACATGGAGACCCTGGGCTTCCAGAAAGAGGTGGACTGGGTGCAGGTGCGCATCAGGATTCCCCACGACGTGCCGCCACGCTATGCCCGCACGGCCCAGTATGCCCGCGAACAGATAGGTCTGCGCGTGGTGAAGCTGAAGAACACCGACTTGACCCGGCGCGGCTATGGCAAGAAAATCTTCGACCTGCTCAACACCGCCTACCGGCCCCTCTTCGGCTTCTCCGAGCTGTCGCAGCAGCAGGTAGACGATTTCGTGAAGAAATATCTCTGGATCATCGACAAGCAGCTCATTCCCGTGGTGCTCAATCAGCAAGACGAACTGGTGGGTGTGGCCATCACGATGGGGTGCCTCTCTGGAGCCATGCAGAAGGCCCGTGGCCGACTGTGGCCCATGGGCTGGTGGCATCTGCTGAAGGCCATGAAGTGGCATCATGAAGAGAGTGCCGAGATGCTGCTCGTGGCCGTGCGCCCCGACTATCAGGGCATGGGCGTGAATGCCCTTTTCTTCGACGACCTGATACCCGTGTACAACCGCTACGGATTCAGCTGGGCCGAGACCGGTCCGCAGCTGGAGGACAACACCCGCGAGCTGTCGCAGTGGAAGCCGCTGAACCCCGAGATTGTGAAGCGCCGCAGGTGCTATGTGAGAAAAATAGAGAATTAAAAAAAACGATAAGAAAAAAGAAATGAGAAGAGTAGTAATCACAGGAATGGGCATCTGGTCGTGCATAGGCACCAGCCTTGACCAGGTGCGCCAGTCATTGTTTGAGGGCCGCAGCGGCATCGTGTTCAGTCAGGAGCGCAAGGACGCAGGCTTCCGTTCGCCCATTTGTGGGGGCGTGCCACATCCCGACCTGAAGAAGGTGCTGAGCCGCAACGTGCGGCAGATGATGCCCGAAGAGGCACAGTATGCCTACGTGGCCACCGTGCAGGCCCTGGAGCATGCCCGGCTTACGCAAGACTATATCGACAGCCACGAGGTGGGCGTAATCTATGGCAACGACTCGGTGGCCGAGTCGACGATGGTGGCCATGGACAAGTTCCGTCAGGCTGGCTCCACGGCTGCCTGCGGTTCGGGAGCCATCTTCCAGTCGATGAACTCCACCGTGACGATGAACCTGGCCACCCTGTTCCACCTCAAGGGCATCAACCTCACGGCCTCGGCTGCCTGTGCCAGTGGCTCGCAGTCGCTGGGACTGGCCTTCCTGCTCATCAGGAACGGCTTGCAAGACTGCATCGTGTGCGGCGGTGCCGAAGAGAACAACATGTATGGCATTGCCTCGTTCGATGCCCTGCAGACCTTCTCCACCCGTGTAGACGACCCCACCAAGGCCAGCCGACCCTTCGACCGCGACCGCGACGGACTGGTGCCCAGTGGTGGTGCCGCCACGCTCGTGGTGGAAAGCTATGAGCATGCCGTGAAGCGCGGAGCACCCATCCTGGCCGAGATTCTGGGCTGGGGATTCTCAGGCAACGGCGACCACATCTCGACCCCCAACGTGGAGGGCCCCGCACGCTCGCTGCTGCGCAGCTTGGAGTGTGCCGGCGTGTCGACCCGCGAGATTGGCTACGTCAACGCCCATGCCACCTCTACCCCCATCGGCGACAGCCGCGAGGCCGAAGCCATCGCCCAGGTGTTTGGCGACTACCGCGTGCCCGTCACCTCGACCAAGAGCCAGACAGGACACGAAATGTGGATGGCAGGAGCATCGGAGATTATCTACTCCATGCTGATGATGAAGAACGACTTCATTGCCGGGTCGCTCAATTTCGAGAACCCCGACGACGTGACACAGTGCATCAACGTGCTGCCCGAGACCCGTCAGCAGCACTTCGACATGTTCCTGAGCAATTCCTTCGGCTTTGGCGGCACCAACTCGACGCTCATCGTGAAGGACATCCGGGAGTAGGGGGCAGAACTGAGAGAGAAAAACATCATATATAAAATAGAAAATTACGAAAAAAATGACACGAGAAGAGATTATCGCACAAGTGAACAGCCTGCTGGCTGAAGAGTTTGAAATCGAAGAGAGCGAGTTCGCTGCCGATGCCAACCTGAAAGAAACGCTCAATCTGGACAGTATCAACCTGGTGGACCTCATCGCACTGGTGCAGTTCAACTACAAGATCACCATTCCCGTGGAGGATCTGAAGAAGATTCAAACCTTCGACAACCTCTACGACTACATCTTTGAACATCAGGCCGCATGACCTATTGCGGTGATGACATCAAACGGCTGATACCCCAGCGCTACCCCTTCATGATGGTCGACACGCTGGAGCAACGTGACGCTAAGACTGCTGTCACCACGCTGGCCGTGCGACTCGACAACTACTTTGCGCTGCCCGACGGCACCTTGGCCGAGACGGGACTGCTGGAACACATGGCCCAGTCTTGCGCAGCACTGAGTAGTCTTGCTAACCAAAGCCCCACTGCCGCCCCCTCAGAAACAGGGGATGGTGGTGGGGCTCCTGCCATTGGCCTTATTGGCGAGGTGAAGCACTTCACGTGCCATCGGCGTCCTCGCGCCGGCGAGCGCCTCACCACCACCATCAACTTCGGCATGTCGTTTGGCAGCGTCACGCTGGCCACTGGCCAGACCGTCGTGGGCGATGAGCCAATAGCCGAGGTGAACCTGAAAATTTTCATTCAATGACCAACCTGTTTATCCGTCTGGCCCGCTATTTCCGCAGCCATCGGGCCGTTTGCTGGCTCTCGATGGCCGCCCTCTTTGCCTTCTTCGGCTATTTTGCCGCGCAAATTCATCTGGAGGAAGACATCGACAAGCTCATGCCCTCGTCGAAGAACGAGGACGGCACCACCAAACTGGCCTTTGCCGACCTGAAAATCAAGGACAAGGTGTTCCTGCTCTTCAGTGCACAGAACCCCGACGATGGGGTCGACCCGCAGCTGTTGGCCAGCGTCTGCGATGCCTTTGTAGACAGTCTTGCAGCGAGAGACTCGCTGAGCCAGACCATCGGCAACGTGTTCTCCAGTCTGGACCCAGACCTGCTGCCCGATGCCATCGACTACATGGCAGAGCACCTGCCTGCCTATATCGACACAACGGCCTATGCCCGGATTGACTCGCTGCTCACCCGTGAGCACCTGGCACGACAGATGCAGCAGAACCGCGAAGACCTGGCAGGAGAGTTCGGACAGATGTTTCCCGAACTCATCGGCATGGACCCCATCGGCCTGCGCACCATCGTGGCTCCACCCATCAGTGGGCAGGGCTCTTCGGTGACCATTGTGCAGGCTTCCGACGACGAAGAGGGTGGGGCAGCCCATTTCTTCGTGCCCGACACTACCGTCTGCGTGGCCTTCATCACACCTCGTTTCTCGTCTACCAACACGGGGCAGGGCTCGGCCATGTTCCAGATGATGAACCACGAAATAGAACTCTTTGCCCAGCTGCACCCCGAGGTGCGCATCAGCTATCACGGCACGCCTGCCAGCGGCTTCTACAACTCGTCGCGCATCAAGCAAGACCTCACCACCACCATTGCCGGGGCTGTTGTGCTGGTGCTGCTGTTCCTGCTGCTCTGTTTCCGCCGGTGGGACACCATTCCGCTGCTGCTCTTGCCCGTGGTCTTCGGCACGCTCTTCAGCCTGAGCATGATGTACTGGCTCAAGGGCGAGTTCTCGCTTCTGGCACTGGGCATCGGGGGCGTGGTGCTGGGCGTGGCCATGAGCTATGTGCTCCATGTGCTGACGCATCACCAGTATGTCGACGATGTCGAAACGCTGCTGCGCGACCAGGTGAAGCCCGTGCTGCTGGGCTGTGTCACCACCATCGGCTCCTTTGCCGGACTGCTGTTTGTCAACACCGACCTGCTGCGCGACTTCGGCCTCTTTGCCGCTTTCGCCATCCTGGGCACCACGTTTTTCTCGCTCACCTATCTGCCACAGATGCTCAGGCCCACGACCGCGCAAGCCGCTTCGAAGCAAGGCTTGCTGGCTCGTCTGGACCAGTTGCAGCAGGCCCACTGGCTTGAGCAGCACCCACTGCTGCGCCGCACGCTGGGCTGGGGCATCGTGGGTGCGGTCGTGGTGTGTGTGGGCTCCTTCGTCGTGGGCGGCACCCACTTCGATGCCGATATGCACAACCTGGGCTACGAGGCCGCCATCACCAGCTATTCGGAGAATCTGCTGCGAGAGAAAACATCGGCTGCCCAGCAGAGTCCGGGCATCAAGTCAAAATATTTTGCCAGTCAGGGGCGCACGATGGAAGAGGCCATCGACCATTTTGCCCTGTTGCAGCACAAGCTCGACTCGCTGCAGCGCATCGGACTGGTGAAGAGCTACACGCCCACCAACCAGTTGCTGGTGCCGCTGCACACGCAGCAGCAGCGCATAGATGCATGGCACCGCTACTGGACCGACGAACGGCTGGCAACCGTCAGGCGACTCATTGCCGAGACGGCACCGCAGGCCCATCTTCGCCCAGAGGCATTCGATGCATTCTTCCAGATGGCCACTGCCGACTATCAGCCCGATGCGCTCTACCAGGCGGGCATCATTCCTGAAGGCTACCTCTCTACGCTCACCGAACAGTCATACGGGGGCGACTATCTGCTGTTCACCTCGGTCAGCTGTCTGAACGATTCGGTGCGCAGCAGCGACAGCGACTACATGCGCATTTGCGACGCAATTGCCTGCGAACCCAACCTGCTGGTGCTCGACACCTATTATTATACTACCGACACACTGCTGCAGATGAGCCGCGACTTCGATGTGCTGCAGTGGCTCTCGATGGGCTTTGTCTTCATCGTGTTGCTCATTTCGTTCCATTTCAACTGGCGGCACACCCTGTTGGGCTTTGCACCCATCCTGCTCAGCTGGCTCATCGTGCTGGGAGTGATGAATCTGTTCGGGGTGCAGTTCAATCTCATCAGCATCATCATCTCCACCTTTATCTTCGGTATTGGCGTAGACTACAGCATCTTCGTGATGAACGGCCTCATTCAGGGCAATCTGCAATATCACAAGACGGCTGTGCTGCTCTCGGCCATCATCCTCATCGTCACCGTCAGCAGCATGCTCCTGGCCCAGCATCCGGCCATTCGCAGCGTGGGCTTCTCTACGCTTGTGGGCCTTGTCTCGGCGGTCGTCTTCTCTTACGTTCTGCAACCCGTTGTCTATCGGTGGCTCAAACAGAAGAGCGTATGAAGCACGACGTCGTCATCATAGGCAGCGGACTGGGCGCACTGGTGTGCGGCTCCTTGCTGGCACAGGCCGGCAAAAGCGTGCTGCTGCTGGAGCGACAGCTGCAACCGGGGGGCTGCATGCAGAGCTATCGGCGAAAGGGGCTGCTCTTCGACACGGGCCTGCACTATGTGGGCGGTTTGGCACCTGGGCAGCGGCTTCACAAGGTGTTCTCACGACTGGGCCTCATGAGCCTGCCCTGGGTGCGACTGGATGCCGAAGGCTTCGACCGCGTGACCATCGGGCAGCACACCTATTGCTTTGCTGAGGGCTATCAGCAGTTTGCCGACACCATGGCCGGCTATTTTCCCAGTGAGCGCAAGGCGCTGTTACAGTTTGTTACAGTGCTACAGTTGTTGGAAGACGCACCCCTGGAGTCGCCCTTGGTGCAGAACTACTTTGGGCAGAGTGCCTACGGCTATCTGAACGATACTTTCAGCGACCCGTTGCTCGTCAACGTGCTGGCTGGTACGGCCCTGAAGATGGAACTGCGACGCGACTCGCTGCCGCTCTTCACCTTTGCCCACGGCAACAGCAGCTTCATTGGCAGCAGCTGGCGGCTGAAGGGCAGCGGACAGCAACTGGTTCAGGCGCTTGCCGAAAATATTCGCGCTGCAGGGGGCAATATCGAGTGCCAGGCCGAGGTCGTGGAACTGATAGAAAAGAGCGGGCAGATAAGTGCTGCCAGGTGCCGCAATGGGGAGGTCTACGAGGGCCGCACGTTTATCAGTGATGTGCATCCTGCCCAGACCTTCGCCTTGCTGAAGGAGAGTGGGGTGCTGAAGAAGCTGTTCCGGCGTCGCATCAGTTGCATGGAGAACACAAACGGCATGTTCACCGTCTCGCTGGTGCTGAAGCCCGACACGCTGCCCTATTTCAATCACAATAAGTTTGTCTATCGCAAGCCCAACGTCTGGACAATGTGCGACGATGAGGCGGAGTGCATCGGGGGTGTGATGGTGAGTGCCAGAGTGCCCGAAGACGGAAGCAAACACGTGCGCCAGATTGACCTGCTCACGCCGATGCCGTGGCACGGCTGCCAGCTGTGGACCGACACGAAGATTGGGCGTCGGGGGGCCGACTACGAGGCGATGAAGAACAGACTGGCCGATCAGTGCGTGGAGTTGGCCGAAAGGGAGATACCGGGACTGCGACAGTTGGTTGTGGAACGCTACACCAGCACACCGCTCACCTGGCGCGACTACACCATGACACCCGACGGCTCGGCCTACGGGGTGCGCAAGGACTATCGCAATCCCATGATGACCATCCTCTCGCCGCGCACACCCATCCCCAATTTGCTGCTCACCGGGCAGAACCTGTTGCTGCACGGCGTAGAGGGCGTCACGATGACCGCACTGATGACGTGTGGCGAACTGTTAGGAAAAGACTATATCAGAAAGTGTTTTGAACTATAATTTTTTTAGAATATGAATTACGCATTGGTAACTGGTGGCAGTCGTGGTATTGGCCGAGCCATCGCAGTGAGACTGGCCCAAGAGGGCTATTGCATATTGATTAACTATACAAGCAATGAGACCGAGGCTCAGAAAACGCTGGAACTCTGTGGCGGCAAGGGCGAACTGCTGCGCTTCGACGTGAGCGACAGCCAGCAGACGCACGACGCTCTGGCCAACTGGCAGGCAAGCCACGAGGGCGAGTATGTGTCGGTAGTGGTGAACAACGCCGGCATTCGGCGCGACAGCGTGCTGGCACTGATGCCCGAGACCGACTGGCACCGGGTAATCGACATCACGCTCTCGGGCTTCTACAACGTGACCCAGCCGTTGCTGCCTGCCATGCAGCTGCATAAGTTTGGGCGCATCATCAACATGGCCAGCGTCAGCGGACTCAAGGGACTGCCCGGACAGACCAACTATTCGGCGGCCAAAGGTGGAATCATTGCTGCCACCAAGGCGTTGGCACAGGAAGTGGCGCGCCGCAACATCACCGTGAACGCTGTGGCTCCTGGGTTCATCCGTACCGATATGACCGAAGGGCTCGATGAGGCTGCCCTGAAGAAACTGATTCCCATGGGGCGTTTTGGCACGCCCGAGGAAGTGGCCGATGCCGTGGCCTTCCTGGTATCGCCTCAGGCTGGCTATATCACCGGCAATGTTATTTCCATCAACGGAGGACTCTATACTTAATTTACGATTTAACGATTTACTATTTATTTACGATTTAACGATTTACTATTTATTTACGATTTAACGATTTACTATTTATTTACGATTTTATGATTTTGTTATTTAACTCAGGGTTCCCACCCCTAAAACCTTTTAAAAACAACGAATGAAGACGAAGTTGCGGATTACACAAATAATAAGTCTCACGCGCCCGGCTCTGCCTACCAGCTCTAAAGTCACCGTCAAGGACGAAATAACCCAATAACCAAATAGTTAATAAATCGTAAATAGTACATCGTCAAATAGTAAATATTAAATGTTTCAAATAGTCAATAAAGAAAAGATGATGAAAAAAATGAATATGACAAAAGTATTGAAGATGAGCAAACGGATGTGGATGGTGGCCATACTGTTCACGCTTCACTGCTCGCTGTTTGTTTGCTCCGCAGGGGCGCAAACTGTTACCCGCACCCAGCATCGTGCGGCCTTCACCCAGGATGCTGTGTCTACGGGCACTGTGTCGGTGCGTAAGCCTGACTATATCTGTATTTCGACCGATAAGGGCAAGGAACAGCTCATCATGGACGGCACGAAGTTCACCATGACGATGGGCGGCAAGAAACATGTGACCGACAGTAAGAAGAATACACAGTTTGCCACTTTCTATCAGGTGCTGAAGGCTGTGATCAATGGGCAGCCCATCCCTTCGGGCGACGACCTGACGGTGAGCACCAACGGTGGGCAGAAGACCATCACCATTACGCCTGCAAAGAAGAAGCGACAGATGTTCACCTCGTTTGTGCTGGTCATCGATTCCAAGAGCTCTGCCATTCGTCAGCTTCGCATGAATGGCCGCAATGGCGACTATACCGACTATAAGATGCAGTGACCCCCAATCTGTGCCGTCACAGATGTAGTTTTTCGGGGAAAAGTGGGCAAATGTAGAAAAATTTGCTTACCTTTGCAGCCATTATGGGAAGAAGCAAGAAACCGCTGCCCCTGCTCGAGGGCGTGACAATAGAGGCTGTTGCAGCCGAAGGAAAGTGTCTGTTTCACTGGAACGACCTGGTGGTGTTTGTGCCATTCTGTGTGCCCGGTGATGTGTGCGACGTGCAAATCAGACGGAAGAAACACTCCTTTGCCGAAGGCGAGGTGGTGCGTTTTGTGGAGCAGAGCAAGGTGCGTGCTGTGCCCTTCTGCGAGCATTTCGGCGTCTGTGGGGGCTGCAAGTGGCAGAACCTTCCTTATGAGGAACAGCTGAAGTTCAAGCAGCAGCAGGTCTACGACCAGTTGCATCGCATTGGCAAGGTGGAGCTGCCCGAGTTCCGCCCCATCCTGGGCAGTGTGAAGACGCAGGAGTATCGCAACAAGCTCGACTTCGGCTGTGCCAACAAGCGGTGGCTCACAAGCGAGCAACTGGCCGACGAGACCGTGCAGAAGAACACTCCGGCCATTGGCTTCCACATCACGGGAGCTTTCGACAAGATTCTGCCCATTGAGAAGTGCTGGCTGATGGACAATCTGCACAACCAGATACGCAACGAGGTGCGCGACTATGCCATTGCCCACGGGTTGTCGTTCTTCGACCTGCGCCAGCAGGTGGGATTGCTGCGCGACCTGATTATCAGGAACAGTGCCAGTGGCGAGTGGCTCGTCATCTTCCAGTTCCACTACGACCACAGCAGTGCTGATACCCTCGCCCAGAGCGAGCAGCAGGCGCATGACCTGTTGCAGCATGTGGCCGACAGGTTTCCGCAAATCACTTCGCTCATGTATTTGGACAACCAGAAGTGCAACGATACCATTGGCGACCAGGACATCCTGACCTTCAAGGGCAACGACCACATCTATGAACTGATGGAAGACCTGAAGTTCAAGGTGGGCCCCAAGTCGTTCTATCAAACAAATACCGAGCAGGCTTACCATCTCTATTCGGTGGCAAGGGAGTTTGCCTTTGGTTCTTCTCCTTCGGGAAAGTCGGGCGAACTGCTCGTCTACGACCTCTATACCGGAACGGGCACCATTGCCAACTTTGTGGCTCGCCAGGCACGCCAGGTCATAGGCATTGAGTATGTGCCCGAGGCCATTGAGGATGCAAAGGTAAATTCGGAAATCAATCATATCGACAACACCCTGTTCTATGCCGGCGATATGAAAGACATTCTGACCGATGAGTTCATCGAAGAACATGGAAGGCCAGACGTGATCATCACCGACCCTCCCCGTGCGGGCATGCACCCCGACGTGGTGAAGACCATCCTGCGTGCAGCCCCCAGCCGCATCGTTTATGTGAGTTGCAATCCTGCCACACAGGCTCGCGACCTGCATGACCTGGATGAAGCTTATAAGGTGGTGGAAGTGCAGCCCGTCGATATGTTTCCCCATACACCGCATGTGGAGAACGTGGTGCTGCTGGTGCGCTGATAGATTTGGGGTTGCTTGCCGCCGATATACTTGGGGTAGTGTGCCGCCTATAGG
>CACXUV010000080.1 GCA_902770845.1 uncultured Prevotellaceae bacterium | reverse complement strand
AATACAAAAATCTGCAAAGATAAGCACAATCTTTAACACTTGAAAATAAGGGTGTTACGGGCTTATTTTTGCAGATTTTATTATTTTCTTTGTAGTGGCTTCACTTTCCCACGCAAAAGTGCTGGAAGATGTTGTTGAGGGTTTCTTGGGGGGTGATTTGACCACCGGTGATTTCTGCGAGGATGTCGAGGGTATTGCGGAGATCTTCGGATAAGAGGTCTCCGCTTAGGTCGCTGGTGAGACCTTCAAAGACATGCTGGATGCTGGTATGGGCTCGTTGGAGGGCATCGTAATGGCGGGCGTTGGTGACAATGATGTCAGAGTCGGAGAGGGCTGGGATGTTGGCGGCTTGGTAGATGGCCTGCTCAAGGTGATCGATGCCTTGCCCCGTCTTGGCAGAGATGGAGAGAATGGGGGGGAGGGGAGGAATGGGAGGAAGGGCTGCGATACTATCGCAGCTTGCAGGGCTGAGGTCGGACTTGGTGTGAATGGGGATGAGGATTCGGCCATGAGTGTGAGTGGTCATGGCTGCAGTTTCTGTTGGTGTGGGAAGCTCATCGAAAAGCCAGAGGACGATGCGGGCACGGTCGATGGCTTGATAAGTTCGTTCGATGCCGATTTGCTCTATCTGGTTGGTTGTTTGCCGGATGCCGGCGGTGTCGATGAAGCGAAAGGTGATTCCTTGCAAGTCGATTGTGTCTTCGATTGTGTCGCGGGTGGTTCCATGGATGTCGCTGACGATGGCACGATCTTCGTGGAGTAGACGGTTGAGCAGGGTTGACTTACCTACGTTTGTCTTGCCTACGATGGCTACTGGTATGCCTTGTTTCAAGGCTAGTCCTGTCTCGAAACTCTTGGCTAACCGAGCAATGTGGCTCTCGATGTTTTGTGTTAATTCCAACAACTCGGAACGGTCGGCAAACTCGAGATCTTCGTGGTCTGAGAAATCTAATTCGAGTTCGAGAAGAGAAGTAAGTTTAAGCAGCTGGTCTCGCAGGCGAGACAAATCGGAAGAGAAATGACCGCGCAGTTGAGAGAGGGCGATGTCGTGTGTGGCCTTATTGGTTGATGCAATGAGGTCTGCCACGGCTTCAGCCTGAGAGAGATCCATCTTTCCATTAAGGTAGGCACGTTGTGTGAACTCTCCTGGAAGTGCCATGCGGCAGCCTTGTTGAATGAGCAGTTCGAGAATTCTATTAATGATGTAGCGAGAACCGTGGCAGGAAATTTCGACGCTGTCTTCACCTGTGTAGCTGTGAGGAGCGTGGAATACGGAAAGCATTGCCTCGTCGATGAGTTGTTGGTGTGGTGAATCCGCATTATGCTCTTTGGGAGAGAAAATGTGGGTGTAGTGAGTGGTGTTGGGGGGAACGCTGCGGCAGTCCACCTGTGAGAGCGTACTGACGATAGCGAGAGAATCGGGGCCGCTGATTCGGATGATTGCAAGAGCACCGCCGAGAGCAGTTGCAGGGGCGCAGATGGTGTCTTCTCGGGGGTTAAGTATAGGGGAAGGCATGATGATTTATAATTCTTTAAGGGCAACGGACAGTGCCTTTAGGTCGTCTTCGGTGGTTGCCCAGCTGGTGACGAAGCGACAGCGTGTGTGGTCTTGGTCAATGGGCTCCCATGTTTCAAAAGCAATGTTTTCTTTCAGCTTTTTTATTTGTTGTTTAGAGAGCGAAACGAACTGCTGGTTAGTAAATGACTCTGTGATGTTTAGTCCTGCGTCCATGAACATTTGTCGCATTTTCATGGCCATCTCAATGGCGTGATGGGCTATGCGGAAATATAGCTTGTCAGTGAAAAGAGCATCGAACTGAACTCCAGCCAATCGACTTTTGGCCAATAGTGCTCCGTGTTGTTTTATGATATTGAAGAAATGTCGTGGCGCATTTCCTCTTGGGAAAACGATAGCCTCGCCGCAGAGTGCTCCCACCTTTGTTCCACCGATGTAGAACACGTCGCAGTGTTTGGCAAGCCAAGGCAAATCGAACTCGCAGGAGGCTGCAGCCAGACCGTAGCCCAGTCTTGCACCGTCAATATATAGAGGCACTTCAAATTGCTGGCAGAGCGCATATAAGTCTTCTATCTCTTTTTTGCTATAAAGCGTACCCAGTTCGGTGGGGAAGGTGATATATACGATACCAGGAATGACCATGTGCTCGTATACGGGATCAGCATAAAATCTGTCGTGAAAGTCTTTCAGGTCATCGGCACTCATTTTTCCATTGTGTGATGGTAGGGTAATGATTTTGTGTCCGTTGGCCTCGACGGCTCCCGATTCATGTACGTTGATGTGGCCTGTATCCACGGCAATGACACCCTCATAGCCCGTGAGCACGCCATCGATAACGGTAGCGTTGGTCTGTGTACCGCCAACGAGAAAAAAGATGTCGGCATCAGGGCATTGGCAGGCGTTGCGAATCTTCTGGCGAGCCGATTCGCTCCATTCATCAAAGCCGTAAGAAAGGCTTTGGCTGTTATTCGTATCCACCAGATGTTTGATTACATCAGGGTGTGCCCCGTTGTTATAGTCGCTTTCGAAAGATATTTTCATCATGGATTATCAAATTCTGTTCAGTACCTTTTCGATGAGTGTGTCGATAGAGTTTTTGTAATTAGTGTTCATCTCGGTTGTGTATCGGTTGGCGATGACCATGCAGCAAGTCATTGCCCTGTGGCCCAGTAGGGATGCAAGTCCGGATAGTGCCGACGATTCCATTTCGAAGTTGCAGATGCGCATGCCCTCATATTCAAACTTCTCAATCTTTTCGTTCTGCTCTGGGTCGGAAATAGGTGCACGCAACTGTCGGCCTTGTGGGCCATAAAAACCTCCGCAGGAGATGGTGTAGCCACGCACCATGTCGTCCTGTGCTATCTGTTCAATCAGAGCCTTGTCGGCAACAGCAACGTAAGGTGCACCTTTGATGGGATTCCATTGCATGTGCTGTTTGAAGGCTTCTTCCATTTGCAAATCGCAGACGCTGTTGCGCCCAGCATAATAGTTTAGCAGGCCGTCGAAGCCAATGCTTTTTACCGATGCCACAAAACATCCAGTAGGGGTGTTGGGCTGTAAGCCTCCGCAGGTTCCAATGCGCACGCAAGTGAGAGTTCGATGACTATCTTTTTCTGTGCGTGTTGTGTAGTCGATATTGGCGAGCGTGTCGAGCTCGTTCATTACAATATCGATATTGTCACAGCCAATGCCGTGGCTCTGACAGGTGATTCGCTTGCCTTTATAGGTGCCCGTGATGGTGTGGAACTCACGGCTCTGTACTTCGCACTCCTTGGTTTCAAAATGTGCCGCAACAGTATTGACACGGGCGGGATCGCCAACAAGAATGACTCGGTCTGCCAGTTGTTCTGGGCGCAGATGCAGATGGAAGCACGAACCGTCTTCGTTGATAATCAGCTCAGAGGGAGCGAAATTTTTTTTCTCTTGTGTCATAATGTTACCGATTTTCAGTGTTACGAATAGTTTTTTCCAAATGGTGTATTTTCTTTTCCAGCAGGTATTCCTGTTGTTCGCTTTCAAGAATGTCTTTCTTTAATTGCTCTCGTTCGCTTCTTGAGGCAGATGCATAGAAATTGCGCGCTTTTTCGAGGGCAGCTTTCAGATTGCTCAGTTGTGTTTGCGTGTCGAGCAGTTCTTTCATGCGTTTTTGATTTTCAGCGTGTTTAAAGTCAGCCATCTGCCTGTAGGTCATTTGGTCGTTGACAACAAATTTGAATGTGTTTTGATTGTGGGCCAGAAGCGCATTGGTACTTCTTGCTTCGTTCATTCTGTTCAAGGCATTTTTTCGTTCAATATTGTTGCCCCAGGTGTCGGCAATTCGGTCTATTCTCGCCATTGAGCGCAATTTTTCGGGAGTATAGGCTTCGGGGACGAGCACCTTACGTGTGTCGTTTGGTATGAAAGTGTAGACGCACACCTTCCCTTTAGGTTGTCGGCGTGTGGTTGCAAAGTAGGCAAGCTGCCTTTGCTCATCGATTACATACATGAAATCGTTAGCTTCAGAGTTGAAGGGCAGTCCCATGTTCTCAGGTTTCAAGAACCGTCCTTCTTCCGCGTCAAGACGAGTACGGTATATATCGTAGCCACCCAGACTTTCATCACCGCGAGCAGCAAAGTAGAGTGTTATGCCATCGGGCATCAGGTAAGGAAAGTCAAAGTCGGTTAGCATTTCTTTTTCACCAGTCATTTTTATTTCTTCAGGTTCGGTCCATGTGCTACCCACCTTGTCGGTTTGAAACAGACGCATGTGGCCTTTGTTGTTGGGCTGCGAAAAGATGCATTTGGTGCCTAGCTCGTTGATATAGGCCATACCTTTCGAAGCCGTTGTCCGAATGAATTGGGCATTTGTTGTGAGTCGTCCTTCCTCTTGGTTCACGTGAATGGCTTGCAACAGTTGGGCACTGTCGACCACCTGACTGTCGACGATAACAATCTGTGCAGTGGCGTTGAGCATCTTTGTGAAAAGTGGATTTTCGGCAGGAGCCACTATTTTGGCTTTTTTAGCTGTGGTTCTATGTTTTTGCGCCGACAGGCATGCTGGCCAAAAGAAAAGGGTTGCAACTATCAGGAGAATGTATTTTTTCATATTGTCAGTGCTAATTTATTAAGGCAAAGATACGAAAACTAAGTTGAAAACAATTGGATGATGGTGTATAGTTAACAAAGTTTATCATTCTTCAACCAGTTTCCCTTCTGCATCCAGGGCGTTCCATAGCGAGAAACGAACTTCGGGATTAAGCATTTCCATCTGTTGGTATACTTGCAAAATGCCTGTTCGTGTGCTATCTTTCTCGTATGGGCAATTCTTCATTTGCTTTTCATAACCACTCAACTCAGCATATCGGGCAATGTCGCTTTCACTCATCAAGCACAAGGGTCTGATGATGCTCAGGGGCATCTTTCTCATCTTGAGCAGTGCCGGCATTGTGCCAAGGCGTCCCTGAAAAGTGAGGTTCATGAGCGTGGTGAGAATCATGTCGTCTTGATGATGGCCCAATGCAATCTTGTTGCATCCCAGTTCTTGAGCCAGGTTGAACAGCTGTTTGCGTCGGTTCCACGAACATAGAAAGCAGGGCGTTTTTTGTCTTCTCTTAAATTTGCCGCTTATTTCCTGACCGTTAGCCGCTTCAAGACTTTCTTGTCCCACTTCGAAGCGTGTGGTGAGCGTGTGCAGTCTTACGCCATGAGTGCAGCAGAAATCTTCCAGATAGCGGGTGGAAGTTTCATAGCTGATGTTCTCCATCCTTACGTGGGCAGCTTCTACGGTGAAGTGAGGATGATCTATTTTTGACCGTCGAGCCAGCGTTTCAAGCAGAAAGAGCGAGTCTTTTCCACCCGAAAGCCCCACCAGCACATGGTCGCCGTCTTCGAGCAAATGATAGGTGGCAAATGCTTTTACAAAGCGTTCGTTCAGTTTCTTTCTGAGTGCTTCCAGTTCGTTCATTTCAATTATTTCATGAACACGAGGTAAACGGCACAGATGATGAGCAGAAAGGCAAGGATGTGGTTCCAGTGCAGGTTCTGGCCTTGAAACATGATGTTGGCAATCACGGCGAAGACAGCCAGCGAGATGCACTCTTGCACCACCTTCAGCTGTACGAGGGTGAATGGTCCCCCGTTGCCAATGAATCCCAGCCTGTTGGCAGGCACCTGGCAGCAATATTCCAGAAAGGCGATGCTCCATGAAAAGACAATGACGCCCAGCAGCGGCCAGTTGCTGCTGGTTCCTGTTTCCTGTAGTTTCAAGTGCCCATACCAAGCCAGTGTCATGAAGACGTTGCTTAGTATGAGCAGTATGATGGTATAGAGTCCGTTCATTATGACAAGAATCCTAAGAGGGCACCTGCAGCCACAGCCGATCCGATCACACCGGCCACGTTGGGGCCCATGGCGTGCATCAGCAGGAAGTTGTGACGGTCGTATTCAAGGCCCAGGTTGTTGGAAATGCGTGCGCTCATGGGCACAGCCGATACGCCGGCATTGCCGATGAGTGGGTTCAGTTTCTTTCCTTCGGGCAAGAACAGGTTCATCAGCTTCACGAAGCACACGCCGCTCATGGTGGCGATGGCAAAGGCTGCAGCACCGATGGCAAAGATGAACACGGTGTTCATGGTGAGGAACTCGCTGGCCTGCGTAGAGCATCCCACAGTGAGTCCCAGCAGCATTACCACAATGTCGTTCAGCGCGGCTCCTGCTGTTTTGGCCAGTCGTGTGGTCTTGCCACTCTCTTTCAAGAGATTGCCGAAGAAGAGCATGCCCAGCAAGGGCAGACCGGAAGGCACGATGAATGTGGTCATGAGCAGGCCAATGATGGGGAAGAGTATTCTTTCCGTCTGGCTGACCTGTCGGCCGGGCTTCATTTTGATGGTGCGCTCTTTCTTGGTGGTGAGCAGGCGCATGAGTGGGGGCTGAATGAGTGGCACCAGTGCCATGTAGCTATAGGCACATACGGCAATGGCACCCATGAGGTTGGGGGCCAACTTCGACGAAAGGAAGATGGCCGTGGGGCCATCGGCACCGCCGATGATGGCAATGCCTGCAGCCTGGTTCGGCTCAAAGCCGATGGCCAGGGCAAACATGTAGGCACCAAAGATGCCGAACTGTGCAGCAGCACCAATCAACACCAGCTTGGGGTTGGCCAGAAGTGCTGTGAAATCAGTCATGGCACCAATACCGAGGAAGATGAGTGGCGGATACCATCCCTGTCGCACACCCTGATAGAAGATGTTGAGCACAGAGTTGTCCTCGTAGAGCCCAATCTCCAAGCCTGCATCGGCACGGAAGGGAATGTTGCCCAGAATGATGCCCAGACCAATGGGAACGAGCAGGAGTGGTTCAAAGTCTTTCTTGATGGCAAGATAGATGAACAGTGCTCCCACCAGAATCATGATGAGGTTGCCTGCCGTAGCATTTGCAAAGCCCGTGTAGGTCAGGAACTCATTAAAGTTTTCTGCGATAAATTCAAACATGGTTCTATGTCCCCTGCTTTTTGGGGGGGATGAGGATCTGAACAAGCGGTAATCAGACCTGTTTTTTTTGAGGTTTAGCTTTTTTGATGGTAGGGAGGAGGGGGCTGCGCCTGTTCAGACCCGCCACTCCCAAACTTGTGGTATGTTTGTCACCCGATGGTGAGTAGCACGGTGCCTTCCATGACGGTCTCGCCCTGTTTCACTGCTATGGAGGTCACTTTTCCGCTGTATTCCGATTCAATGTTGTTCTGCATCTTCATGGCCTCGAGCACAAGCACGGTGTCGCCCACGTTGACTTGTTGGCCCACCTGAACCTTGATTTCATTGATGGTGCCAGGCAGTGGAGCCTTTACGGGCGAGCCTGCGCCTGTATTGACCGTTGGTGCTGTGGGCTGCGGTGTGGGCTGTGGTGCAGCAGCCGTTTGTGCAGGCTTTGGAGCTTCTACTTTGGGTCGATTCATCGAGGGGTGTTTGGCTGCATTGATGGGTTTCTGCAGCTCAACCTCAAAGGGAATGCCGTTCACATTTACCTTGGCGATGTTGCCTTCTACTTCGGCGATTTCTACTTCGTAGTCGACGCCTTTCACTTTATATTGGTATTTGTTCATTTTTTTTTGAGTGTTGTTTGGCGTGGCATGGTGGGAAAGCCCACCCTTGTGGCCTTTGTTTCTGTAGTGTTCTTTTTTTAATGTAGTTCTGGAGTGGTGGGAATGTGCGGTGCCGAGTGGTCTGTGGGCAGGAATGGGTCATGCAGGTGGGTCATCTGCGAGTATTCGTCGTCCCAGCCAGTGTCTTTGGGCTTGATGGTGATTACACCACTCTCCACGTCGTGCACATCGTCTTCGTACTGGCGCAAGGCCATTCCAATGACGGCCATATAGACCTCCATGTCGATGCCTTTCTTGTCGAATCCTTCTTGCAGGGCAACACTTGTCTTGTGACCAATCTCGATGGTCTTCTCCACAGTCTTTGTTATGGGTTTGATGGGCTGCTTGTTGGCCACCTTCTTGGCTGTTTCAATATGGTTCATGATGCTGCCGAAGATGGTGAAGAAAATCCAAAGCAAAGCCAAACATGTGAACACAATGCCCATGGCCATGATAGCCATGGCAATGCCATGAGGGTCTTCGCGCTTGAACTTGTCGACCTTCGATTCTGAAGCCTTGATGAAGTTTTCAATACCGGGGGTCACGTTTTCAGCTCCTTTGATGGTCCAGCTGCTGTTGTGGCGCGCAAACGACTGGTCGGCGGCCAGGGCAGGCACGGTCACGGAGTCGATGAGTTCCACGCCGTTGCCATTATAGAGCGCAATCCATACCGGCTCTGAGACAGGAACGGGCAGCGACAGGTGCAACTTGCCCTGTGCTGGTTGGCTGTTGGCAAAGAGCAGCAGATGCTGGCGTGGGCCAATCTGTGTGCGCTCGTCGCCACTGGGAATGATGCTCATGCGGCTGATGCGCTCAGGAACGCTCATGCTGCGGTCTAGTACGGAACGGTCGGTGGTGAGATACATGCCGCGCACGTTGTAGGAGGTGAACGACGTGTTCTCCAATTCGATCCACGCTTCTCTTGCACCATACTCGTCAACGATGCTTTGTGTGTTGTTGGTAAGCACCTCGTTCAGCCTGATGTTCTTGGCTCCCTGGCCGAAGATGGCTGAAGTGCTGAGCAGCAACAACGATGCGATCAGAAGTCTAATTTGGTTCATTTTTTTTCTTGTGGAATGTATTGTTTTGGGAAGTTTTTGGTGTCTTTATTGGCTCTATAATTGGCCTCATGAGTCCTATGGGCTTTGCTGGCCTGTAGAACTCATGAGGCATCTTTCAACAAAAGAACAGAACGATGAGCTGTGCTGTGAGAATGCGCAGGAACATGGAGAGCGGATACACCGTAGAATAGCCCACGGCAGGGGCCTCCTTCGAGCAGATACTGTTGGAATAGGCAAGTGCAGGAGGATCGGTGTAGGTGCCCGAAATCATACCGGCAATGGTGAAGTAGTTGAACTTGAACTTCCAACGTGCTATGGGGCCTATTATTAAAATAGGTATAACCGTAATCAAGAAGCCTGTCAGCACATACAGCAAGCCGTCGCCTTGCATCACCGTCTCGAAAAAGCCCGCACCCGCCTTGATGCCTACTGATGCCAGGAAGAGCACCAGGCCAATTTCGCGCAGCATCATGTTGGCCGAGGTGGTGGTATAGGTCACCAGTTTAATCTTGTAGCCGTAGCGGCCAATGAGAATAGCGATGATGAGCGGGCCACCTGCGATGCCCAGCTTCATGAGGGGCATTCCAGGAATGAAGGGCAGCGAGCCGAAGATGATGCCCAGCGTGATGCCTACGAAGATGGTGGCAATGTTGGGCGCGTTCAGACGCTTGATCGAATTGCCCATCTTGTGAGCCACGTTGTCCACAGCATCTTCTGGGCCTACCACCATGATGCGGTCGCCCACCTGAAGTGGGAGTGATGGCGAGGCGAAGATGTCCATTCCATGACGAGTGACGCGCGTCACGTTGACGCCATAGACGCTGGAGAAGTGCATGTCGCCAAACGATTTGCCGTTTATTTTGGGGTTGGTCACCAGAATGCGCTTCGACGCCATTGGCTGGTCTTGCTGAGCCCAGTCAACCTCTATCACGGGACCGATGAAAGCCACGATGGCTTCGTAGTCGGCCTCGGCACAGACGATGTACATCTGGTCGCCCAGATGGAAGATGGTGTCGCGATTAGGAATCGACACATGGCCGTCGTGCAGGATGCGCGACACCACAAATTCGCGGTTCAAGAAGTTGTGCACCTGCAGCAGCGTCTTTCCCTCCAGATATTTGTTGCTCACCTCAAGGTGCATGTGGTGGGGCTTCTGTGTGGCTTTTGCGCCACTTTCCTCTTCCAGGGCAGCCTCTTCCTTCTCAAACGACACCTTGCACAGCAGGCGAATGAGTATGATGGCGCCAATGATGCCCAGCACGCCCAGTGGGTAGGCGCAGGCATAGGCCGAGGCAATCTGTGGAGCACCGGTTCCAAAGAGCGAGCCCAGTGCCTCGTTGGCAGCACCAAGACCCGGGGTGTTTGTCACGGCACCGTAGAGCGTGCCCACCATCATGGGCAGGTTGTTGGGGTTGCTGGTGTCGAAAAAAATGTAGTAGCAGCCAAACATCACGGCAATGTTCAGCAGAATCATGGCCGTGGCCAGTCCGTTGAGCTTGATGCCCACTGTGCCGAAACTCTCGAAGAAACCAGGACCCACCTGAAGTCCAATCATGAAAACGAACAGGATGAGTCCGAAGTCCTGAATGAATGTCAGTATAGGGGTGGGTGCTGTGAAGCCAAAGTGTCCAGCCACAATGCCGGCGAAGAGCACGAAAGTGACGCCCAGTGACACACCTGCCACCTTGATTTTGCCCAAGTAGACACCCACAGCAATCACGATGGCATAGAGTATGGCGATGTGGGCCACCGACTCGGTGTTAGTAAAAAGGTTGATGAGCCAATCCATTATTTCAAAGCTTTGATAGATTCTTTAAGTGTTGCAATCTTTTCTTCGGCGTCGGCCTGCTTCTTTCGCTCCATAGCCACCACGGCTTCGGGCGCATTCTGCACGAAACGCTCGTTACTCAGTTTTTTCTTCACTGAGGCAAGGAAGCCTTCGAGATGCTCTATCTGAGCCTCCATCTTCTTGATTTCCTCGTCGGCGTTGATCAGCGACCCCAGGGGCACAGCATATTCCTGTGTGCCCACCATGAAGGCCGATGCCGTGGCATCTTTCTGTTCCACAACGCTGATGGCCGAGACGTTAGCCATCTTCATCACAATATCGTTGTAGCGCTCGAACGGATTTTGTGCGATAGCCTGCAAGTCAAGCTTTTCTTTTGGAGCGATATTCTTTAAGGAGCGAACGGTGCGCACGCCCGATACCACTTGTTTCACCAGTTCAATGTCGGCAATGATGTGTTCGTCTTCAGCAGCCAGTGTGCTCAGTTCCAGACGGTCGCGCATGATGCTTTCTCCAGGCTTGCGGTCGTAGAGCGCCTGCCACAACTCTTCGGTGATGAAGGGCATGAAGGGGTGCAGCATCTTGAGCAGTGTTTCGAAGAAACGCAGTGTGGCGTCATAGGTGGCGCGGTCGATGGGCTGCGGCTTTCCGTCGACGTAGGCAGGCTTCACCATTTCCAGATACCAACTGGAGAACTCGTCCCAGAACAGCTTGTAGACCGTCATGAGTGCGTCGTTGATGCGGTATTTCGAGAAGTGGTCTTGCATCTCGGCATTGGCCTGTCGCAGTTTGGCGTCGAACCAGTCGACTGCCGTCTTGTTGGCAGCAGAATTGCCAGCCACACTGTCGCTCACCTGCCAGCCCTTGACCAGACGGAAGGCGTTCCATATCTTGTTGTTGAAGTTGCGGCCTTGCTCGCAGAGAGCTTCGTCGAAGAGAATGTCGTTGCCTGCAGGTGCAGAGAGCATCATGCCCATGCGCACGCCGTCGGCACCGAACTTCTCAATCAGCTCGATGGGATCGGGGCTGTTGCCCAGGCTCTTCGACATCTTGCGGCCCAGTTTGTCGCGCA
>CACXUV010000079.1 GCA_902770845.1 uncultured Prevotellaceae bacterium | reverse complement strand
AATACAATAATTAACACAAATAAAAAATCCGTGTAAACCAAGCGTTTACACGGATTTTCTTATCGTTTTTCTGTTGATGTTTATCGCTCCTTACTTCACTTCCTCGAAGTCGGCATCCTGAATGTTATCATTAGGATTCGACTGGGCCTGCTGACCACCCTGGAACCCTGCGCCCTGATCAGCACCGGGCTGAGGACCTGCCTGGCCTTGCTGGTACATCTTGGCAGAGGCGGCCTGCATCACCTGGTTCAAGTTGTTGATAGCATTGTCAATAGCTGTGATGTCACCGCTCTTGTGGGCGTCCTTCAGCTGCTGCACAGCCTGCTCAAC
The DNA here is from genome assembly GCA_902770845.1 of uncultured Prevotellaceae bacterium. Taxonomy (GTDB): domain Bacteria; phylum Bacteroidota; class Bacteroidia; order Bacteroidales; family Bacteroidaceae; genus Prevotella. The sequence goes on along the minus strand of CACXUV010000079.1, from coordinate 11,451 downwards.
ATTGGCCTTGTCGGCACCGAGTTTGTCGCCATTTTCGTTGAGGAAAGTCTCGGTCTGGAAAATCATCGAGTCGGCCTGATTCATCTTGTCGATGCGCTCGCGTTCCTTCTTGTCGCTTTCGGCAAATTGCTCAGCCTCAGCCTTCATACGGTTGATTTCGTCCTGCGAGAGGCCGGAGCTTGCCTCGATGCGGATGGCTTGCTCCTTGCCAGTGGCCTTGTCCTTGGCACTAACCTTCACGATACCGTTGGCATCAATGTCGAACGTTACTTCAATCTGAGGTACGCCACGACGGGCGGGAGCAATGCCAGTGAGGTTGAACTGACCCAGGCTCTTGTTCTGCGAAGCCATGGGACGCTCACCTTGCAGCACGTGGATGGTCACTTCTGTCTGGTTGTCAGCTGCGGTAGAGAAGGTTTCGCTCTTCTTGCAAGGAATGGTTGTATTGGCCTCAATCAGCTTGGTCATAACGCCACCGAGTGTCTCAATGCCCAGTGTCAGCGGGGTCACGTCGAGCAGCACGATGTCCTGACCAGTTTCCTGATTGAGGATGGCACCCTGAATGGCAGCACCAACAGCCACCACTTCATCGGGGTTTACGCCCTTGCTGGGCTCCTTGCCGAAGTAGTTCTTCACCAGCGTCTGTACGGCGGGTATACGGCTCGAACCGCCCACGAGAATAACCTCGTCGATGTCGGAAGTTGAGATGCCTGCGTCGCGTACGGCGTTCTGGCAGGGAACAAGACATGCCTGAATCAGGTTGTGAGCCAGCTGCTCAAACTTAGCGCGGGTCAGGTTCTTTACCAGATGCTTGGGCACGCCGCCGACGGGCATGATGTAAGGCAGGTTAATCTCAGTAGAGGTAGAAGAGGACAACTCAATCTTTGCCTTCTCTGCAGCCTCCTTCAAGCGCTGCATGGCCATGGGATCCTGTGAAAGATCGGCCCCTTCATCGTTCTTGAATTCCTGCACCAACCAGTCGATGATGACCTGATCGAAGTCGTCGCCGCCCAGATGGGTGTCACCATTGGTAGAGAGCACTTCGAACACACCGCCACCGAAGTCGAGGATGGAAATATCGAATGTGCCGCCACCCAGGTCGAATACTGCAATCTTCATGTCCTTGTTGGTCTTGTCGATACCGTAGGCCAAGGCGGCTGCCGTGGGCTCATTGACGATACGACGCACGTTCAGACCTGCAATCTGTCCGGCTTCTTTGGTGGCCTGACGCTGCGAGTCGCTAAAATAGGCAGGCACGGTAATCACAGCTTCGGTCACTTCCTGTCCCAGATAGTCCTCAGCGGTCTTCTTCATCTTTTGCAGCACCATGGCGCTGATTTCCTGTGGGGTGTACTTACGACCGTCGATGTCAACACGCGGATAGCCACCTTCGTTTACTACATTAAAAGGTACGCGTGAAATCTCCTTCTCGGTCTGCTGCCATGTTTCACCCATGAAGCGCTTGATGGAGTAGACGGTTTTCTGGGGGTTGGTGATGGCCTGTCGCTTGGCAGGGTCGCCAATCTTGCGCTCACCACCATCGACGAAGCCTACCACAGAAGGTGTGGTGCGCTTGCCCTCACTGTTTGCAATCACAACAGGTTCGTTGCCCTCGAACACGGCAACACACGAGTTGGTCGTTCCTAAATCGATTCCAATAATCTTTCCCATAATTCTTTATTTTTTATTTGTTAATATTCAAAATATGTCGCAAAGGAAATAGCAAAGCGCATGCCAAAAGTATAATTTTTTGAAAGAAACTGACATTTGTCGCGTCATTTTGTCATAAGTATAAAAAGTTTTTTCTATCTTTGCACCACAAAACAGTAACATAATTACAAGACAAGTCATGATTAGAAAAATGTTGATGTTGGCTGTAGGAGCATTCTTTGCCATGACGGCCAGTGCCCAGCGAGGCGATCCGAACAACAAGTATCTGGTTTGGACTAACAATGTTGTTGTCAATGAAGTGAAGGCCGATTCGGTGGCAACCGACGAAGATGTTGAAGAGGAAGACAGCACGGCGACGGGCTTCATTAACAAGTATTTTCGTTTTCAGAGCATGTGCGACTGGAGAGTGGGCATGCGTTTCATGGTGATTCCAGACAAGAAAGACATGGTGGTCAGAACGTTTGTGGATGCATCGACAGGCCAACTCGTCAGTAGTATGTCGCTTCGTCATAAGATCATGGTTTACAGGGGCCATTCCAATGATGGTGGACTGCATGATCATATTGATTTTGTTCTTGAGGATGACACGACGAAAGCCTATTATTATGAAATTCCCAGTGCCTCTTTTGCTGATTATTGCTACACCAAGTTCGGTGTGCCCACGCTGGCCTATTTGGGCGATGTGGACACGGCTATAGACCAGCTGATTGGCAAACGACTGCTGACGACTTTCGATACATATAATGTGGACGTCAGCACCACCAGCTATGGCTACGACAAGATTAAGGTGCCTCTGGGAACGGAGGTGACGGTAGTTGCTGCTGGTGTTGGTACGCGCAACTTTCCTGTGAAATTGATTGTGGAAGACGACTCTGGCAAGGAGTTCTTCCAGAATGTGGCCATCAGCCGAACCAATAGCGGAATGCGTGACGAGGAGTTTGAAGAAGACAACGTGAAGCACACTTTCCTGGGGTCTTTTGAAATGCTTGGCGATGCAGCCGAAACAGATGCTTCCTATCAGAAATTTTTGGGACAGGATGTGATGACACTTTATAAAACGACCATGATTCTGAAAGGATCGGGCGATGTGGAAATTCCACGCCTGACATCGTTCAAGGTGAAGTCGATGCATTCAGTTAAAGGAACAAACAAGGTGCGCATGTCGTTGGAGAAAGACGGCAAAGAATATGTGAAGACCGTGACATTCAAGCGTGAGAATGTGGCAGGCGACATTGCAGGACAGCATGAAGACTACTACTACAGTCTCTTTGCCAGTGGCAATCTGGGGCATTCGAAGAGTGTGCGTCAGAACAACATGGCCGACATTCGGAGAAGTATCGTGAGGATTGGCTTCAATGAATCGGAGGTGAAACTGGCCCTGGGTGAGCCAGACGGACATGGTTCTTCAAGTCAGGGACGCTATACATGGGTCTACAAGTCGGCTCTGAATGGCAGCAAGAACTGCACAATATTCTTCAGCACAAAGACCAAGAAGGTTGTGGCTATCAAAAAATAACTGTGATTCCGCCTTACCGACAAAATGGCAGACCTGTGTTTTTGCCAGGTTCAAGAAAAAGTGCTCTGCAAAACATTTGCAGAGCACTTTTCATAGATAAAATACATTTTAAAGACTCTATTATGCCTGTTGGTCGTTGAGTGACTGCATAATCTGGGCCTCCAGTTCTTCGCACAATTCCGGGTTGTCCTTCAACAGGGCCTTGGTGGCATCGCGTCCCTGTGCCAGTTTGGCATCTTGATAGCTGAACCATGAACCGCTCTTCTTGATGATGCCATATTCCACACCCAGATCGACAATCTCGCCAATCTTGGAGATGCCTTCGCCAAAAAGAATTTCGAACTCAGCCTTGCGGAAGGGGGGAGCCACCTTGTTCTTTACCACTTTTACGCGTACCTGGTTGCCAATCACGTTGTCGCCATCCTTGATGCTGGTCACACGACGAATGTCCAAGCGCACCGAGGCATAGAACTTCAGGGCATTACCGCCCGTTGTGGTCTCTGGGTTGCCAAACATCACGCCGATTTTCTCGCGCAGCTGGTTGATGAAGATGCAGGTGGTGTTGGTCTTGGCAATGGTCGACGTGACCTTGCGCAGGGCCTGGCTCATCAGGCGGGCATGCAGTCCTACGGCCGAATCGCCCATGTCGCCTTCGATTTCCTTCTTTGGAGTGAGTGCAGCCACCGAGTCGATCACGATGATGTCGATGGCGGCCGAACGGATGAGCTGGTCGGCAATCTCCAGTGCTTGTTCGCCGTTGTCGGGTTGTGAGATGTACAGGTTATCGATGTCGACGCCCAGTTTGGCTGCATAGAAACGGTCGAAAGCATGTTCTGCATCGATAAAGGCAGCAATGCCACCTGCCTTCTGACACTCGGCAATGGCATGTATGGCCAGTGTGGTCTTGCCGCTCGATTCCGGACCGTATATTTCGATGATGCGCCCTTTGGGATAGCCACCCACGCCCAAGGCAGCATTCAGAGCGATAGAGCCAGTTGGTATTACTTCCACGTTTTCCACCTGCTCGTCGCCCATGCGCATGATAGAACCTTTGCCAAAGTCTTTTTCAATCTTCGACATGGCAGCCTGCAGGGCCTTCAGTTTCTCGCTTTGAGGGTTCAAGGCTTCGCCACCCTCCAATTCTTTTTTTGCCATATTCTTTTTAGTCCCCCATGTTGAGGAGTGGTCTGAACAAGCGAAATCAGACTTCTTTTAAATTGTTCATAGGTATGTATGTTGGGGGGAATCTGCGCTTGTTCAGACTCCATTCCCCTGGTTCAGGGGACTTTCGTTACAGTTCCAGGTCGCCGTCGTGAATTTCGTGCCAGGGCAGTCCCTGTTTGTTCAGCTGTTCCATGAAGGGATCGGGGTCGAACTCTTCGACGTTGTGCACGCCGGGCTTCTTCCACAGTCCCTTGCAGAACATCATGGCGCCAATCATGGCAGGCACGCCCGTGGTATAGCTCACGCCCTGCATGCCTGTTTCCTCATAGGCAGCGCGATGCGAGCAGTTGTTATATATATAATAGGTGTGCTCCTGGCCATCCTGCCCGATGCCACGAATGCGACAGCCAATGCTGGTTTGGCCCTCATAGTTCTCTCCAAGGTCTTGCGGGTTGGGCAGCACGGCCTTCAGGAACTGCAGGGGAATGATTTTCACTTTGACCGTCTTGCCAGAGCCATCGGCCAGCGGAGCTTCGTATTCCACTTCGTCGATGCGGCTCATGCCAATGTTCTGAATCACTTCCAGATGCTTCAGGTATTGCTGGCCGAAGGTCATCCAGAAGCGTGCACGCTTGATGGTGGGATAATTAATCACCAGACTCTCAATCTCTTCGTGGTGCAGCAGGTAGCTGTCGCGTGGTCCAATTTCGGGGTAGGTCAGGTCTTTGTGAATCTCCAGGGGTTCGGTCTCCACCCACTGGCCGTTTTCCCAGTAGAGTCCCTTCTGCGTAATTTCGCGTATGTTGATTTCGGGGTTGAAGTTGGTGGCAAAAGCCTTGTGGTGATCGCCGGCGTTGCAGTCAACAATGTCGAGGTATTGAATCTCCTTGAAATGGTGCTTGGCAGCGTATGCCGTGTAGATGCTCGTTACGCCAGGGTCGAAGCCGCAGCCCAGGATGGCTGTCAGGCCAGCCTTTTCGAAACGCTCGCGGTAGGCCCACTGCCAGGAGTATTCAAAGTGGGCCTCGTCTTTGGGCTCATAGTTGGCCGTGTCAAGATAGCTGCAGCCGCAGGCCAGACAGGCATCCATGATGGTCAGGTCCTGATAGGGTAGGGCCAGATTGATGACCAATTCGGGCTTATAGTCGCTGAAGAGCTGCTTCAGCTGCTCCACGTCGTCGGCATCAACCTGTGCTGTCTTGATGGGCATATTGTAGCCTTTGGCATGGATGGCCTCCACCAGTGCGTCGCATTTGGCCTTGCGGCGTGAGGCAATCATAAACTCTGTGAAAACATCGGCATTCTGTGCAATCTTGAATGCTGCAACTGTTGCGACGCCACCGGCGCCAATCATCAGGATTCTGCTCATTTTGTTTTTCCGTTTTTGGTTAATTGTGATGCAAAGATACAATAAATTTGGCGTATTCACAAAGGAATTTATGCTTTTCAGTGAAAAAGATTTTGTTTGTATAGAAAAAATGTGTACTTTTGCGTAGTCAAAGAATCATAACAGATATGAAAAATCTATTGAAACTGAGTTTTTTGCTGCTGCTCATGGGCTTGACGGCGTGTGAAAAGAAAGATCAAGACGACTATATGCCACCTACCAAGGGGAATGTGCCTTCGGGCTATTTCATCGAGTCTAAGTGGAAAGTAGAGAACAACACGGTGTCGCTGCCAGATTCTGTTCAGGACAACTGCATAGCCAATCTTTCTTCGGTCTATTTTGGCGATGGTGCGTGCATCCTCACTGCAGAGCCGGAAGTGAACAACAAGAAGACGAAGAAAGACTATATAGGAAAATATCGCGTGGTAAACTCAAAGGATAACACGTCGACAACGCTTTATCTTGACGAGATGACGAACGACACGGTGAGTTTGTCGTATATCTTCACGTTCAGCGAGATCAACGTCAGCCAGAAAACCTTTTCCTTGCTGCTGGATGTGCGTGCCGGCAGCCATCTCCCTGCACGGCAAGGCATCTACGGAACGCTCAGGCTGAAGAAAGAGTCGTAAGGTTTTTTCCCCATCTGGAAAAAAGCAAAAAAAGAAAGACGAAACACATTTCACTTTGCAACACAGGCAAGGAAGAAATCTGTTTCGTCTTTCCTCGCGTAATGCCTATTTGTTCAGAATGTTCACGTCCATACGGTTAAAAGGGAACATGAATCCCTTGTCTTTCAGTGTCTGATAGACGGTTTCGTTCAGGCCGAAGTAAACCGACCAGTAATCGCTCACCTTGCACCAGGAGCGTGTGGTAATGACCACACCGCTGTCGCCCAGTTTGCTCAGTCCCATCCAGGGGGCAGCCACGATGTCGCTGTCGGTTGCAGGGCCTTTCAGCACAAGCGGATTGGCTGCAATCACATCGGCAATGGCCTGCTTCACTTCTTCCAGGTTGGCGCCGTAGGCAAATTGAAATTCCAGGTCAACGCGACGATACTTCTCAGCCGTTGAGTTCTTCATGGTTCCAGTGGCCAGTCCGCCATTGGGAATGATGATGATCTGGGCATCGCCTGTGCGAATGATGGTGTTGAAAATCTGAATCTCCTTCACCACGCCAGCATAGCCCTGTGCTTCGATAAAGTCGCCCACCTTGAAAGGCTTGAACAGCAGAATCATGACGCCACCGGCAAAGTTCTGCAGGGTGCCGCTCAAGGCCATGCCAATGGCCATGCCTGCCGAGGCAAACAGCGCGATGAACGAAGATGTTTCGATGCCGAAGATGCCCACAATGACGATGATGAGCAGGAACCACGACACCACTCTGACAATGCTGGTGAGGAAGGTATAGAGCGATTTGTCTACCTTGCTTTTCTCCAGCATTTTCGTAATCAGCCGTATGCCCCATTTGATAACCCAGCTACCAATGAAGTACACGATTGCGGCCACGAAGGCATTCTTGCAGAAATCCACGGCCCATGTGCCTATAAGCGTATAGGTCTCAGGTGAAAAGAATTTGTCAATCATATTTTATTGGTTAATTGTAAGTGTGTCTTTTTTTTGCCGTTGCCCCCGTTTCACAGCCGTCTCTCATGCCTCTTCGTTGGCATGAATCTCATCGGAGCGAATGCCCAGGGCTGACATGAGCGAATAGCCCAGTATCTCCTGGCCGAAGGGGCCCCCTGCCATGGGCTGCATGGCAAAGATGGTCACGTGTTTTTCTTCGGCATGCTGCTGTCTCAATGCCGACGCCACCTTATTATATATTTGTTCGGCATTGGGCACCACCATGATGCGCTCCACTTCGGGCTGGCTGGCAATGAGTTTCAGGGCGTCCAGGAAAAAGTCGTCTTGCGACACAAGGTCTTCGGTGGGGTAGGACAGCAGCTGAAACTCGCCCAGGTTGTCGCGGAAAGCCTTTTCGTTCAGCTCAGTGTCGAACTGGGCAGGCTCAAAGTTTTCCATGCTTTTCTTTTGGTGGGCATGTATGAACACCACCATCGTCTCGTTGTCGCCCTGTCGCAGTCCGCCGTCCAGCGCAATGCAGTCAATCCAGCGCGCCATGTCGGCCTGCGGAATGCGTCGGCCCAGCATGCGTTCAAAGTTTACTATCAGATGAAACGCCACCCTGTCCACGTAGTCGGCGTCGACAAGGATGACGTTTTTAGTCCATTTTGCAGGGGAATCCATCATCGCCTTACTTTTCCTCACTGATAGCGATGACCACGCGGTTCTTGTTGTTCTCGGCAAAAGGCTGCTCGGTGTCGCCCTTGGCTTCGGTGGCTATGCGGCTGGCCTTGATGCCACGCTTCACCAGTGCATCCTTCACAGCGGCCACGCGGCGCTCCGAGATGGCCTGGTTCACGCGTGCCGTGCCCGTGCCCTTGTCGGCATAGCCCGTCAGTTGTATGGTGGCCTGCGGGTGGTCCTTGGCCCACTGGGCAATGCGGTCTGCATCCTTGGCCTGCTGTGTGCCGATGGCGGCACGGCCAATGCGGAAGAACACATTCTCAGTCTGCTTGGCAGGAACGGCCTTGGGTTCGGGCTTCTTTTCCTCCACAATCTTCTTTTCTTCAGCTACGGGTTGCACGGGCGTGGTTTCCACATGCTGTTCCTCTATCACCTCCTGCACCACAGGTGTGGCAGCAGGCGCAACCGTGCGCTGCTGTTTGCCCAGTCTGAAACTCAGGCCCAGCATGGCGTATGGCCAGAACTTGTCGCCGTCGGTGCCCTCAAAGTGGTTGAACACGCGCTGCATGCCGCCTTCCAGATTGAGCGCAACGCGCTTGCTGACGTTCAGGTTCAGCTGTGCGCCGCCCTTCACCATGGGAGTCCACAGACTGGCATCGGCATTGGCAGGAAATTTTTGCTGTTTCAGCGGATAGGTGAGTCCGCCACCAGCCAGCAGCACCACATCGAGCCTGTTGAAGCGATGGGGGCGAACCAGTCCCGATATGTTCAGCAGAACATCGACGTTGGGGCCCAGATAGGTGTCGTAGAGCATGGAGTGCCCGTTGTAGTGGTCAATCCAGGAGAAGCTGTTGGCCTGCAGCCGTGCGCCAAGATAGGGCAGGAAATAGCCTCCAAAGGACAGTGCGCCCTGTGGTGCCCATTTCTTGTAGGTATATTCCGTGAGCTGTGTGTTGGTAATACCGCCTTGCACCCCTATGAAGGTATAAGGTTTGAAGACATATTCCTTGCTGGCCGTCTGAGCCTGGGCAACAGTGGCTGTGCAAAGCAGCGTGGCTATTGATAAGGTCTTGAACAGTTTCATATATTTCTCTGTTTGTTTTTTGGGGGGACGTTATTTTTCCTCGCTGATGGCAATCACAGCGCGGTTCTGGTCGTTGTCGGCAAAGGGTTGCTCTGTGTCTCCCTTGGCCTCGGTGGCAATGCGGCTGGCCTTGATGCCACGCCTCACGAGCGCGTCTTTCACGGCAGCAGCGCGCCGTTCCGAGATGGCTTGGTTCACGCGTGCCGTGCCCGTGCCCTTGTCGGCATAGCCCGTCAACTGTATGATGGCCTGTGGATGGTCCTTGGCCCACTGGGCAATGCTGTTGATCACCGTTGCCTGCTGGTTGCCAATGGCGGCACTGCCTTTCAGGAAGAAAATGTTCTCAGCCTGCTTTTCAGGCACCTTCTGCACCACGGGTTCGGGCTTCTTCTCCTCAACCACGGGCTCAGGCTTCTTTTCTTCAACCACAGGCGTGGCAGGCGCCACGTTGGCATTGGCGTCCTCTGCGATTTCCTGCACTACAGATGTGGTCAGCGGAGCCGTTGTGCGCACTTTGGGATGTCCGAACTTGTAGCTCAGTCCCAACATGGCGTATGGCCACCATTTCTCCACCTTGAAGTTGTGCACGTGGTCGTGCTCCAGGTCGTAGCCGCCTTCCAGCAGCACCGAGAAGTGCTTGGCAATGTTCAGGTCGAGTTGTCCGGCCAGTCGCGTGTTGTGAGTCCAACGGTTGCCGCGCTCGTTCAGTGGGTAGCGGTGCGAGGTGGGGCAGGCATCAAATTTGGCATATTGCAGTCCGTAGCCTGCAATGGCCACCACGTTCAGCAGGTTGTTGCGCTTGGGGAAGATGATGCCCGTGAGGTTCACCAGCAGGTCGGCATTGCCGCCATACCACTTATTATTATAGGTGCCGTTGGCGTCGAGCTTGTCTTCGTCCCACATCCAGCCGTTGCCTTGTACACGTGCGCCCAGGAAGGGTGCAATATAGCCACCCACCGAAATGGCTCCCATCGGAGCCCATTTGCGGTCGAGCGCACTGTTGGTGAAGGTGCGTGTTGCGCCTCCCTGAACGGTCACAAACATGTAGGGGGCAGGCTTGTAATCGCGCTGTGCGTGGCCGCAAAGCGTCAGCAGCATGGCTGTTATGAAAAGTGCAATTCGTTTCATTCCTGTTGTGAAAAATGATCAATAGTTAGATTTTAGTTGCAAAGATACAGAGAAATTCTGAAACAGCAAAGCTTTTTCCTGAAAAAAGACCGGTAGACTTCGCATGTTCATTTACTATTTGACGATTTACTATTTGACGATTTACTATTTACGATTTTATTTACGATTTACTAAGTAACCATGCAAAAAAAGACTTATACGATCTGATTGAGGTTTTTAGAAAAACAAATAAAAACACAAAATACAAATAAAAACAGTAAATAATAAAATTGTCAAATCGAAAAATAAATAGTAAATCGTGAATAAATAGTAAATAAATAATAAAATCGTAAAATCGAAAAATAAATAGTAAATCGTAAATTGTCAAATCGTAAATGTTAGTAAATCGTCAAATCGTAAATATATATATAGCCATCCGGAGAAAGCTGAATAATTGATATAAATCAATAGAAAAATCATAATTCACGGGCGAAAAATCAAATAATGGGCCTCTTTCCAGTGAAATAGGTATAACTTTGCAGCCACAAAAAGAGTTTAATACTAACATTCGAAAACATGAAGAGTATATTGGAAGGTCGGCCTGCATTGAAGGCAGAAATCGACAAAATTGCAGAGGTGGCCGGCTATCTCTGGCAAAATGGATGGGCAGAGCGCAATGGCGGCAACATCACGGTGAACATCACAGAGTATGTTGACGAAGAGATGAGGCAGCTGCCTGCCATCAGCGATGTGAAGCAGATTGGCGTAACGCTGCCCGCCCTGAAGGGCTGCTATTTCTATTGCAAGGGAACGGGCAAGCGCATGCGCGACCTGGCCCGCTGGCCTATGGAAAATGGATCGGTCATTCGCATTCTCGACGACTGCGCCAGCTATGTCATCATTGCCGACAATGCCGTGATGCCCACTTCGGAACTGCCCAGCCACCTCACGGTGCATGCCCACCAGATTGAAACGGGCAGTGGCTACAAGGCCACCGTTCACACCCACCCCATTGAGCTTGTTGCCATGAGCCACAAGCGCGAGTTCCTGGGCAAGGACGTGCTCACCAGGATTCTGTGGAGCATGATTCCTGAGACCAAGGCATTTTGTCCGCTGGGTCTGGGCATAGTGCCCTACACCCTGCCCGGCTCCAACGAACTGGCCAATGCCACGCTGAAGGAACTGGAAGAATATGATGTGGTGATGTGGGAGAAGCACGGCGTGTTTGCCAAGGGCAAGGACGTGATGGATGCCTTCGACCAGATTGACGTGCTCT
>CACXUV010000078.1 GCA_902770845.1 uncultured Prevotellaceae bacterium | reverse complement strand
TGGACGATTTGGTGATGACATACGTTGGGAGAAGTTGGATGAAGACGTACATTTATCTAGTTTTTATGATGTCGTTGAACCTAATCCTGACAATGAGGTCGCAAGAATTTTTGGCCGATTCCCTCAGATTAATGTATCAGAAATGGCCAAGTATATCGGTATTAACAAAAGTCTACTGGCCAAATATATTTATGGTATCAAAAAAACCAGTAGTAAACGAATGCAGGAAATCAAGCAAGCATTTCATATGATGGGGCAGGAATTGATTGCCATTTGATACTCTAAAAACATCAGCGAGACAGGCAAATAGTTTTTGCTTATCTCGCTGATATTTGATTACTTAGTAGAATATCTACCGTCTAATACTCATCCTCGTTGAACAGGAAGTCTTCCTTGGTGGGGTAATCGGGCCAGATGTCTTCGATGCTTTCGTAGACGTCGCCTTCGTCTTCTATTTCCTGAAGATTCTCAAGAACCTCGAGAGGGGCGCCCGAACGGATGGCATAGTCTATAAGTTCCTCCTTGGTTGCAGGCCAGGGAGCGTCTTCCAGTTTTGAAGCTAATTCAAGTGTCCAATACATAGTTTTGTAATATTTTTTAGTTCATTTTTTGTTTAGGACGCAAAAGTAGCAATTTATTTCTTATCTGCAAGCATTTTTCCATATAATTTCATCGGTGCCATTGTTAAAGTTTATTTTTTTTGCCAAAATGAACAGATAATCACTCAATCGGTTGATGTATTGCAGAATTTCAGGTCCCACCGTTGCACTTTCGGCCAAGGCTGCGATGCGGCGCTCGGCTCTTCGACACACCGTTCGGGCCACGTGGCACTGGGCGGCAGCCTGACATCCGCCTGGCAGGATGAATCCTTGGCCTTCGGGGAGCATGGCAATGGTGTCGTCGATGAGCTGTTCCAGCTGTTCCACTTCGCCTTCGGCCAGGTGGGCAGAAGGGTAAAGTGGTGTGTTGCTTTGGTCTGTGGCCAGATGTGTGCACACGTTGAACAGGTTGTTCTGCACACGTTGCACGCTTTGCTTTTCGCTGCCATCGGGCAACATGGCGGCCAGCAGTCCCAGGTGGGCGCTCAGCTCGTCGACGGTGCCGTAGGCTTCCAGCCGTATGTCGTTTTTCTTGATGCGAATGCCTCCAACCAGGCTTGTTGTGCCTTGGTCGCCGGTGCGGGTGTAGACTTTTGTGATTTTCATAATAGGCTATTGTCAGAAGTTTATAATGTAGTTTTGCTTGTTTCTCGCAGTGTCGAACATCACAATGCCGCAATAGTACAGGTCGAAGGTGACGCCCGTTCGCGTGTCGGCCACAATGTTTTTCCACAGCTGAGGCTCTTTGCTGATGTTTTCGATTACCACTACTGAAGTGGCGGTGCAGCAGGGCAGCACGGCCTCAAACTCCTTGGCTCCCGATACGATGGCCAGGTCTGCCTTGTCGGCCTGGTTGACCAGTTGCGCTTTGCGACAACCTGCTTGAATGTATTCTCCGTAACGTTGTCCCACTACCGTGCGCGGCTGCAGGTAGTTGGCCAAGCGAAAACACAACAGGCCAATTTTCCTCGTCAGCCAGTCGTCGGCCAGTCCCAGTTTGGCGTAGGCATAGTAAGGCCAGTGTTCGTTGATGACGTAGCGCGCGAAGCGATAGTCGGAAGGCGACTGAATACCAAAGCCACGGCACCGGTGCAGTCGGCTCAGCCATACAAGAGAATAAAGGAGTCTGTTCATCGCCTTGGTGTTGTTTCGCTGTTAGTTCATAGCAATGCCAGTGTTGTCTGCGCTGTTGCTTCGTTGTTAGCTTATGGCTGTGCTTGCCGTCAGCGCTGTCGTTGCCTGACGGCCTCGAACAGCAGGATGGCAGCCGACACCGATACGTTCAGCGAGTCGAGCCGCCCCAGCATGGGTATGCGAATATGTGCATCGGCAGCCTTTCGCCATTGATTGGTCAGTCCGGTGCTTTCCGTGCCCATCACAATGGCGGTGCCTTGCGTCATGGGCGTGTCATAATAGAGTTTGGAGTCCTGCAGTTGGGCAGTGAGAATCCTGATGCCGTTCGACTTCAGGAATGCAATGCACTCTTCGCTGGTGCAAGCCACGGTGGGCACGGTGAAGACGGCGCCGATAGACGACCGGATGAGGTTGGGGTTGTAGAGATCGGTTAGAGGATCGCACACGATCACCGCATCGGCGCCAGCAGCATCGGCCGAGCGCAGCACGGCTCCCAGGTTGCCGGGTTTCTCAACACTTTCAAGGACAACAAGCAGCGGCGCGCTGGAAAGCGGCAGTTCGCCCAGCGACAACAGTCGGGGCTTTACTTCGGCCACGATGCCTTCGGTGCCGCCGCGATAGGCAATCTTGTCGTAGACGCTGGCCGTTACTTCAAAGCGTCGCACCGATTCGGGCAATGGTGGCAGTGCTCCCAGCACCGACGTACAGTAGAAGACGGTGTCGATGGTCAGTCCGGCCTCCATGCAGTGTTCCAGTTCGCGGCGTCCTTCCACCACAAACAGCCCTTCCTTGCTGCGTTCCTGCGATTTTTTTTGCAGAGCCAGCAGGCGTTTTATCTTTGGGTTCTGAGCACTTGTTATGACTTGTTCCAACATCATTGCAATAAAAAAGAGAAAAGCCGCACAAATCATGCTTGCGCGGCTTAGTTTTTATTTGTGTGGATGCTTATCCCAGCTTGTTCACGTGAGTAGCAAGGCTCGACTTCAGGTTGGCAGCCTTGTTCTTGTGAATGATGTGAGTCTTGGCCAGCTTGTCGAGCATCTTCTGAACCTTGGGGTACAGGGCTACAGCCTCTTCCTTGTTGGTCATTGCGCGCAGTTTGCGAACAGCGTTGCGCATGGTCTTGGCATAGTACTTGTTGTGCAGTGCCTTTTTCTTGTCTTGGCGAATTCTCTTCACCGATGATTTGTGGTTTGCCATTTTAATTTTTTGGTTTTAATAGTTTAAAATAAAGCTTATGGGTCTTACGCCTTTCGAGCAGCCCTGGGCTGATTCTGAAAAAGCGGCCAAGCCGCTTCTTTTCGAACCCTCCGCCACCGTTTCCTGTTCTTCGCAGTAGCACCACAGCGCAGATGGCGAATTTAAGTTTTTGTAGTCCCTAGGAGAGTCGAACTCCTCTTTAGAGAATGAAAATCTCTCGTCCTAACCGATAGACGAAGGGACCCCGCTTGTTTCGCTTTCATGTGTGCTTTGCTTTTCAGCATTGCTGTCATAAAAGCGGGTGCAAAATTACGGCTTTTTTCTTGATTGACCAAATTTTCTTTCGAAAAAATGTCGCCGAACCGTGATTTTTATGTAATTTTGCCACAATGTTGACAAAAACCGAGGCCATTGTGCTTCATTCTTTCAAGTACGGCGAGCAGAAACTCATCGTCGAAATGTTCACCCGACAGCACGGTCGGCTGGCTTTTGTCGTGTCGTTGCCCAAGTCGCCGAGGGCAAAGCTCAAGAAGCAATACTTTCAGCCCCTCACGCTGTTGCAAGTGGCCTACGACTACAGGCCGCAGGTGCAGTTGCAGAAGATGAGCGAGGCGGCCCTGCTTGCCCCTTTATCCGACCTCTACACCGCACCGTCCAAGCTGGCCATTGCCCTGTTTCTGGCCGAATTTCTTTTTCATGCACTGAAGGGCGAACAGCAAAACGAGCCACTTTTCGAGTACCTGCTGTCGGCCATTCAGTGGTTGGATGGCTGCGAGCAGCAGTTTGCCAATTTCCATCTGGTCTTTCTCATGCACCTTTCGCGCTTTCTCGGGTTCTATCCCAACCTGGAGCAAGTGCCCGGCGAAAATTATTTCGACCTGCGTGCAGGCACCTTTTGCGTGGCGCCCCCGCTGCATCGCGACTTCCTCATGCCCCAGGAGGCATCAATGATGAGGCTGATGATGCGCATGGATTTGCCCACCATGCACCTTTTCCGGATGAATCGCGAGCAGCGCAACCGTTGTCTGGAGGTGGCCTTGCACTACTACAGGCTTCACCTGACCGATTTTCCTGTGCTCCGTTCTGTTGATGTGCTGAAGGAGCTTTTCAACGGCTGAGCACCTGTTGCATGGAGGTGTTGGCCGAAATGTCGTCTCAGAGCTTTTCGAGTGGCCGGAAACGGAACAGCAACGTTTGCACAACACCGCGCACAGCCAGAAACAGCAGCAGTGCCAGCCACAGGGCATGGTTGCCCCAGACGGGAGCCAGCGACCACCAGACTGCAAAGAACACCACCAAAGCCAGAAACGATGCCCACAGCATGCCGCGAGTGGCTGTCAGCCCGATGTAGATGCCGTCCCACACAAAGGCGGCCACGCCGCATATCGGGATGAGCAGCACCCAGTTGTAGTAGTGGCTGGCTGCAGCCGTTACGCTGCGGTCGCTGGTGAGCAGTTGCAGGAAAGTGGAACCGCCCAGCCAGTAGATCAGTGTGAAGAGCACCACCATCAGTGCGCCCCATCCAAACAGGCTGCTCACCACATGGCTCAGTGCCCTGCGGTTGCCTGCCCCGTAGTAGCGGCCCGACAGGGCTTCGCCAGCATAGGCAAAGCCATCGAGAAAATAGCTGAAGAGCAGGAAGAACTGCATGAGCAGTGTGTTGACGGCCAGTGTCATGGCTCCTTGTGCTGCCCCGGCCGAGGTGAAATAGAAGTTGACCGTGACCAGGCACAGGGTGCGCAGGAAGATGTCGCGATTCACGCGGAAGAACCTGCCATAGCCGCCATGGGTCTTCAGGAGCAGCGTTCTTTGTGGCAGCAGCTTTCCAGCCAGCAGCAGCGCGGCGATGAAACCGGCCCATTGGGCCAGCACCGTGCCCAGTGCCACGCCCTCTACCTGCATGCCCAGTGCAAAGACAAAAGCCACCGAGGCCATGATGTTCAGGATGTTCTGGCCAATGGCCACCACCATGGGTATGCGCGTGTTTTGCATGCCCACGAACCACCCCGTCAGGGCGTAGAGCCCCAGCATGGCCGGTGCGCCCCACACGCATATATTAAAATAAGGTGTAACCAGCAGCGCCACATCTTGCGAAAGGCGCATGAGCCACAAGGCCAGCAGCCGTATGGGCCACTGAAACAGCAGGATGAGCACTCCGGCACTGAGCGCCACCGTGAGGCTGCGCCGCAGCACGCTTGCCGTTTCGTTGGGCTGGCGTGCTCCGTAGGCTTGTGCCGTGAGCCCGCTGGTGCCCATGCGCAGGAAGCCAAAGAGCCAGTAGATCACGTTGAAGATCATGGAGCCCACGGCAATGGCGCCTATATAACGGGCATTGCCGATGTGGCCCATGATGGCCACATCGGCAAGCCCCAGTAGCGGCACGGTGATGTTCGACACAATGCTGGGCAGAGCCAGTTGCAGTATCTCGCGTGCGTGCGCGTTCATTAAATATATTTATTTGTTCATTACCTTCTTCACGGTGTTGCCATTCTTCACGATGCTCAGTCCGCGCTGTGCGCCCTTGCTGCCCGTGATGCGCTGTCCGGCCAGGTTGTAGGTCTGTGTGGTAGCAGTGCCAGTCGTGGTCTTTGCCGCAACGCTGCCTATGCCGGCATATTCGCCAGCTCCGTCGCTGTTGTCGTCGCCATCGACCCACATGCATGAGAAGATGCAGCGATTGTCGATCTTGGCCAGTCGCTTGCAGGTGCCGGTCAGGATGTCGACTTCGTAGAGGCAGGTGTCGAACTTGCCGTTGGTGCGCCACTCCTTGTCGCTGAGCGAACTCCACGAGCCCCAGTCGTTGATGCCCTTGCCGCTGTTGTAGTAGCCGTTCCAGTACATCTTGTAGGGGTTGCTCTTGGCAAAGCAAGCGCTCTGGCGCCTGTACTGCGACGCATAGCCCATGCCCTGCTTGTAGATGTTCTCCTGCGAAACGTAGGCCGAGTCGGTGCCGGCATAATGCTCCACGGTGTAGGTCTTCATCAGGCCCGTCTTCAGGTCGAACTCACACAGTTCGGCTCCGGCCGTTACGCCGTCCATGTTCTTCAGCTTGCCGTCGTCGTCCACGTAGCCGTTGCTGCCACCGCTGGTGAGCGCAAAGGCGCGCCCTTCGGAGTTGATGGCAAAGGTGACGAAGTTCTTGTAGTACAGTCCCGGGGTGATGGGGGTCACGGCGAGCGTCTTCAGGTCGATGGTGCAAATGGCATAGCCGGCATCGGTGCCGCTGGCTTCGTCGTCTTCGTCAACGAAGTAGCCGGGATCGCTCGTGATGTCGTCGCCCAACTGCTGGGCTGTGAGATAGAACAGGCCATAAACTTTTCCGTCGACAGGGTTGTAGCTCATACCAGCCGACTCCAGGTGCATTGACACGGGGTAGAAATCGCTGGGGCCGCTGAGCAGGTCGCCCGTGGTAGCATTCCATTTGCGCACGGCAAAGAGCTCGTCGTCTTCGGTCGACTGATAGTCGCGCGAAAACACGGTGGTGATGGTTCCGTCCACGTAGACTGCACCCGAATTGCCTGCCATCAGGTTGAAGTTGGTGGCCCACACGGCTTTGTCATAGTCCACCTGCGAGCCCTGCTTGATGTCGGCAATGTTCACGGCCGGCTCCTTCTTGGGAGTGGAAAGCGTGGTTCCGTTCCAGTTCATGGCATAGATGCCATTGTCCACGATGAAGGCTGTCTTGCCCGTGTACTTTCCGTTTTCGTCGTAGAGAGAGCCAATCCATTCGCTCCGCATCTCGTCGCCGTCGTCGTAGCGGTTGTTCTCCAGCACGCCTTTGATTTTCACCTGTGCACAGACAGTCATGCAGCTGATGGCTGTCAAGGCAAACATAGTTGTTCTTTTCATCATAGTTTTTATTCCGTTTATTTTTGTTTTCTTTGATTTTTTATTTCATCATGATTTTCTTTCCGTTCTTGATGTACAGCCCCCTGCGCTGGTGCCTCACGGGGCGTCCCAGCAGGTCGGTTGCCGGGGTTGCTGCTTCTGGCAGCAGCAGTTGCCTGACTCCTGCTGGTTGCAGGCTCTTGAGCACAAGGCTGATGCCGGCAACGTCGGCTCCGTCAAAGCCAATGACGCTGGTGGTGTCCTGATAGCCGTCCTTGCTGGCGGTGAGCGTGTAGGCAAAGTAGCTTTGCGCCACGACGAGGCTGAACTGGCCGTTGCTGTCGGTCACACACTCGCAGTGCTCGTTGCCTGTTTGCGACTGCAGGCTCACCACGGCCCCTGCCACGGGCTGTCCCCACTGGTCGGCCACGTTGCCGCTTGCCACCACAGGCGGCACCATGGCGGGGGCTGGGCGCACGCCTGTGATGTTGTCTATCTGCACGTTGCTGCCTTCGAAGCGCAGGTAGTAGACCCCCTGCGGCAGGTTCCCGATGCTGATGGGGGCCAGCGTGTCGGCCAGCTGTGCGGTCAGGTTGGCCACCTGTGTCCAGTGGCTGCGGTCGGTCGAATAGCTCAGCCTCAGTGTGGGCACATAGCTGTCGTAGCGCTTGGCGTCGAGCGTCAGCACGTCGCCCCGGGCCACTCGCAACTGGCTGGTGGTCAGGGCTGAAAGACTGTTGGTGTGGTCAACCACCTCGGCCCAGTAGTTTTCCTGTCCGAAGTGTTCCCACGTCACCATCCATTTGCCTTCGGCATTCCAGCCGCTGGGCCACTGCTGGTCCTGAAAGTCTGCGTAGATCAGTTCGGGGTTGCGGCTGTTGGCGCTGAAGTGCAGCACGAAGTCGGCGGCATCCTGACTGCTGATCACCAGCGAGTCGTGCTTGGCGCCGTAGGGCCGGGCTGCCAGGGTGATGCGTATCGTGGCCTGCTCGCCGGCCTGCAGCTGCACAGCCGACGGACTGACCACCAGCTGCTGGCCCGCACTGAATGTGGCGCTGAGCAGTCCTGTTCCCACATTGCTCACGCTGAAGACGGCGGTGCTGTCGGCTGTGATGATGCCCAGGTCTGTCGTGGTGCCGCTGCTGAGTGGTTGTCCGGCGGCATTGCTCACAGCCAGCACGGGCGCGTTGCTGGCCGGACTGAAGCCCAGCACGTTGTCGATGGCCACATATTGGGCGTAGAAACAGAAGTAATAGTTGCCTGCGGGCACATTGCCCACCGTGCATTTCTGGAAAGCCGAAGTCAGCGAGCCATAGTCTTTCAGCAGCGTCCACTCCTTGCCGTCGGCCGAACAGAACAGCATCAGGCAGGCAGGCGTGGTGGCATAAAGACGGCGAGCCATGAAGGTCATGGATTGTCCTTCGGCCACGGTGAGCTTCTGCGTTGTCAGGCGCGTGGCGTCGTTGTAGTTCTGCTGCTTGGCAAAGTGGTTGCCGTTACTGCCGCTGCCAATGCTCCAGCCGTCTTCTGCCATCCAGGCAGGGGGCAGCATGCCGTCTTCAAAGTTCAGGAAATAGGCAGTGGGGTCTATCGTCGTGCCGCTCACGCTGAAGGCAAACGAGCCCAGCGCATGGCTGACAACCACCGGTCCGGCCTTGGGGCCGAAGTCCTTGGTGCCGGCCGAGAGCGTCAGTTGCAGCGACCGGGAGCCGCCTGCCTCGACGGTGAATACAGAATCGGAGGCTGCGAAGCCTGTGGGCAGACTGATGCCCGTGACACTCAGCGGTGCGGTTCCACCATTATTAATAATAAACAGTCGGCTTTCTTCGCTGTTGGTATAGCCAAAGTCTATGTTTTCACCGGCATCGAGCGCATAGCCGTCGGGGCCGTCAATGGCAAATTTGGCATAGAAAGCCGTTACGTGCACGTTCACGTAGGCATTGCTTCCCCAGCTGTTCTGGCAGTAGGTGCCGTTCAGGTTCTCGCGGGCGTAGAACGACACATAGCCGCCTTCGCCGGCCGGGATGGTGGCTTCGGCCTGCAGAGTGGCCGTGGCCTGCACGGGCAGCGAGTCGGTGGCCGCAAGGGTTGCCACCACGTTGTCGTCGCGGTCTACCACGCTGATGCTCACCTCGTTAGGGGCCAGCGCCACGTTGCCCACGTTCTTCACCACCAGTTGGAACGAGGCGGTGTACTGGTTCTGGTCGTTGGCCGTCAGTTCATACTCGCAGGTGCGCTCAAAACTCTCAATGCTGAGCAGCCGTTTCTCTTCTTCCACGGGTGGGGTGGGGGTGCTGGTGGTATCGGCCTGGGTGGCAAGTTCGCTGGCGCTGAAGTCGTCGATGACGGCCGTCGACAGCAGCAGGGCCACCCTGGTGGGGGCATTCAGCACCAGCATCACCTGGCTCCATTGGGTGTTGCCCTTGTCCAGTGTTGTCTCGTTCAGCAGTTCGCCCAGCGTCAGTGTGCCGTCGGACTCTTCTTTGCACGCAAATGCCTGAGCCTGAGCGGCATAGTTCTTCGTGTAGTTGCGCAGATAGAAGCTCACCGTGCCTGCAACCTTGGGCGAAACCAGATAGTTTTCGGTGTTTTTGTGGATGGCAATGGCCGGCTTGGCATCGTGGAACTTCTCTGTTTCACGCTCAAATGCGGCCACGTTGCCAATGACATTCCACCCCTCGGGCAGTGCCGAAAGCTGGTAGCCACCCGCTGTCGATGAGAAGTTTTCGTGGTAGGAATCGGCCCAAACAGCATTGGCTCCTATTGAGAAAAGCAGGAGCGCAAAGCATACTAAGCGCATGCAGACAAGGCTGTAGTTTGTCTTCATCAATTGTTTAAATCGTAAAAAACGACCTCGATTTGGTTGCAAAATTACGATTTTTTATTCTATTTCCTTACAATTTAGAACCGACGGGGCGTCTTTTTAGCATTTTTTATGATGCTTTTGAGGCCTGTCATGGGTGCATCAAGTTTTTCCTTGCTGATAACGGGGCCCCCGTTGTGTTGCAATAGTTGCCCCGTTGTGTTGCAATAGAGGCCCCGTTGTGTTGCAATAGAGGCTCCGTTGTGTTGCAATAGAGGCTCCGTTGTGTTGCAATAGTGCCCCCGTTGTGACACAATCAGGCCCCCGTTGCAGCACAACGGGGGCCTGATTGCAAGCCTGAAAAATGGTAAGGAAAACTTAGTTGCCTGCGGGATGAAGAATCTCTTTGATTTTTTCGGGGCTCATCAGCAGTTCTTCGGCAGCGCGAAGTTGGTTGTCGTATTGCAAACCTGCCTTGAGGGCACCGGCCTGGTAGTGATAGGCCGAGATGATGTCGAGCTCCAGCATCTGGCGAATCACCTTGCCGTTTTTCTCCAGCTCGGTCTTCACGTCGTGGTTCAGCTGGGCCTGCAGCGCATCGAAGGCATCGCGGGCCTCGTCGTAGTAGCCTTCGGCCTTGGCCGACTTCACCAGTTCTTCAAATCGCTTCTTGCTCATGGTGTCATACTTGAAGCCGCTCTTCACCACGCGGTCGCAGAAGTCGGCATAGTCGGCATCGCTCATGTGGAACTGTGCGGGGTCGTCGCCAATGGTGGGGTGACGGTCAATGTAGTCCACGATGTAGTCGAACATCACCTCGGTCGAGTCGAGTCCACCCACCGTCAGATAGTAGGCAATGTTGGGCAGCGAGTCGGCCTTCACCTCCACATCGGGCTTGATGCCGCCACCATCGCGCACCTCGCGGCCGCCACGGGTGTGGAACACGTGGGTGAGCGAGTCGGCAATGCGCTCCTTGTAGCCGCCCTGTCCGTCGCGACGATAGTTGATGGCCTGGATGCAACGGCCCGAAGGAATGTAGTATTTCGAGGTGGTGATCTTCACGTTCGAGTTGTAGGGCAGGTCCATGGGCACCTGCACAAGGCCCTTTCCGTAGGTGCGCGTGCCAATGACTACAGCCCGGTCCAGGTCTTGCAGGGCTCCGGCGGTTATCTCGCTGGCCGAGGCCGTCTCGCCGTTGACCAGTACCACCAGCGGCATCACCGTGTCGATGGGCTCCAGGCGGGTCTTGTAGGTGCGGCTGGCTTGGGCCACCTTGCCCCTGTTCTCTACCACCGTCTGGCCCTTGGGCACCCACAGGCTCACAATGTCTACGGCCTCCATCTCCGAGCCACCGCCGTTGCTGCGCAGGTCGAACACCAGACTCGTGGCGCCCTGCTGCTGCAGCTCGATAAGCGCGCGGCGCACGCTCTTTGAACATCCTTCGGTGAAGGAATTCAGGTTGATGTAGCCAATGTTTCCAGGACGCATGCCGTAATAGGGCAGTTCGGGCAGCTTGATGTTGCGACGCGTAATCTTGAACTTCATTTCCTTGCCCGTACCGGGGCGCTTCACGCGCAGCATGAAACTGGTGCCGGGGTCGCCACGCAGGTGCGACGACACATAGCTTACGCTCTTGTCGGTCATGAGCGAGTCGTCAATGGCCAGAATCATGTCGCCCTTGCGCACTCCGGCCTCGGCTGCCGGCATGCCTTCGTAAGGCTCGTCGAACACCACGCACTTCTGCTTCTGGTGATACTTCACCAGTGCCCCCACGCCGGCATACTTGCCGGTGATCATCTGTTCCAGGCGTTTGGTCTCGCTTTCAGGGTAATATTCGGTGTAAGGATCCAGCGAGTGCAGCATGCCGTCGATGGCAGCAGTGATGGTCTGCTGCGGGTTCAGCGTGTCCACATAGAACAGATCCAGGTTGCGATACACCGAATTGAATATATCCAGGTTCTTGCCCACCTCCAGATTATGGTTGCGTGCAGCCTCCTGTGCTGTGGCAGTAAGGGTGGCCGTCAGCCACATGAGCAGCAATCCAAAGTGTTTCATCTTCATATTTCAGTCTGTTGTGTTTCTAATTCCGTTGCAAAATTACATGTTTCGTTTCTAATTCCGTTGCAAAATTACATGTTTCGTTTCTAATTCCGTTGCAAAATTACTCATTTCGTTTTAAATACAGTTGCAAAATTACATGTTTCGCTCCGAAAAATGCTTCTTTTTATTGAAAAAATGAAAAATTTTTAGTTTTCGAGCAAATTTTTCCTCGAAAAGTTTGCATAGTTCAGCTTCAGTAGCTCAGTTGGTTAGAGCACCTGACTGTTAATCAGGGGGTCGTTGGTTCAAGCCCATCCTGAAGCGCCTTAGAAAGAGTCCTGTAGGTCAACGACTTACAGGATTTTTCTTTTTCTCACATTTCAAATTTGCACCCAATTTTGAACGATGCACCCAGCCTGCACCCATATCTTTGCAGAATTCCCTCAAAAGATTCTGCAAAGAATAATATTTGCGAACTGTTGTCAAGTTCTAACATTCTTGCTAAGGCAAGCGGCAAAGCCGAGCGGACAAGTTGAAAACACTCATGGTGTTTCAACCGTCAACTAACCTCAATTACCCTATTCACTTGCCTATTACGGCGCAAATTGAAACTTTATCATGAAATATTTGCGATTTTTTCTTTGAATATTCAACTAAAAAGTTTAATTTTGCAGCAGAATAGATATATCATAATGGCTACGAAAGAAGAAGTACAGCGTTTCCTAAATCAAATGAAGGAAAAGATCAAAGTCTTCGGAATTATATATAGAGATGATAGAGG
>CACXUV010000077.1 GCA_902770845.1 uncultured Prevotellaceae bacterium | reverse complement strand
TATCCGCTCTTTGCTTACTAAGAAAAAGACTTTTCTTGCGGATTCATTCGTTTTGCTGCAAAGTTTTCATTAACTTTGCAGCAATTTTAATGACACACTAATTTTTTTCTCAACCCTAAGACGATGGCAACTGTAGACGACAAGAAAGTGATTTTCTCGATGGTCGGAGTGAGCAAGACCATTCAGCAGAACCAGAAGCAAGTGCTCAAAAACATTTACCTCAGCTTTTTCTATGGCGCCAAGATTGGCATCATTGGCCTGAACGGTGCCGGTAAGTCCACGCTCATGAAGATCATTGCCGGGCTGGACCAGCAGTATCAGGGCGAAGTGGTGTGGAGCCCAGGCTACACCGTGGGCTATCTGCCCCAGGATCCGCCGCTCGATCCGGCCAAGACCGTGAAGCAGAACGTGATGGAAGGCGTGCAGCACGTATATGATGCGCTGGCCGAATATGACGAGATCAACGTGAAATTCGGCTTGCCCGAATATTATGAAGACCCCGACAAGATGGAGAAGCTCATGACCCGCCAGGCCGAGCTGCAGGACGTGATAGATGCCACCGATGCCTGGAACATGGACTCGAAGCTGGAACGAGCCATGGACGCCCTGCGCTGTCCGCCGGGCGACTGGAGCGTAGAGAACCTGTCGGGTGGTGAGCGCCGCCGCGTGGCCCTGTGCCGCCTGTTGCTGCAGAAGCCCGATGTGCTGCTGCTCGACGAGCCCACGAACCACCTTGATGCCGAGTCGATTGACTGGCTGGAACAGCACTTGCAGCAGTATGAAGGCACCGTCATTGCCGTGACCCACGACCGCTACTTCCTGGACGACGTGGCCGAGTGGATCCTGGAGCTGGACCGTGGCGAGGGAATACCCTGGAAAGGCAACTACTCCAGCTGGCTGGAGCAGAAGAGCCAGCGACTGGCACAAGAAGAGAAACAAGCCTCGAAGCGCCGCAAGACGCTGGAGCGCGAGCTGGAGTGGGTGCGCATGGCACCCAAGGCCCGTCATGCCAAGGGCAAGGCCCGACTGAACAGCTACGAGACGATGCTGAACGAAGAGCAGAAGCAGAAGGAAGAGAAGCTCGAAATCTTCATTCCCAACGGTCCGCGCCTGGGCAACAAGGTTATCGAGGCCGAGCATGTGGCCAAGGCATACGGTGAGAAAACGCTCTTCAGCGACCTGAATTTCGTGTTGCCCCCCAACGGCATCGTGGGCGTCATTGGCCCCAACGGTGCCGGAAAGACCACGCTCTTCCGCCTGATCATGGGACTGGAACAGGCCGATGCCGGCTCGTTCAGCGTGGGCGAGACCGTGAAGCTGAGCTACGTGGACCAGCAGCACAAGGACATAGACCCGGAAAAGTCGGTCTTTCAGGTGGTGTCGCAGGGCAATGAGACCATCCGCATGGGGGGCAAGGACATCAATGTGCGTGCCTACCTGTCGCGCTTCAACTTCAGCGGAGCCGACCAAGAGAAGAAGTGTGGCGTGCTCTCCGGTGGCGAGCGCAACCGCCTGCACCTGGCCATGGCCCTGAAGCAGGAAGGCAACGTGCTGCTGCTCGACGAGCCCACCAACGACATCGACGTGAACACCCTGCGTGCCCTGGAGGAAGGTCTGGAGTCGTTTGCCGGCTGTGCCGTCATCATCAGTCACGACCGCTGGTTCCTGGATCGCATCTGCACCCACATCCTGGCTTTTGAAGACGTGCCCATGGCCGATGGACAGACAGGCAAACAGGTGTTCTACTTTGAAGGCAACTTCTCGGAATATGAAGTCAACAAGGCCCAGCGCCTGGGCATAGAAGAGCCCAAGCGTGCCCGCTACCGCAAGCTGATGGAAGAGTGAGCCTGGCGAACAGTTTACAGTGACAAGACATCTTGACGTGATGAGCAGGGAGAGAGAAATTTACAAAGCGACGCTTGTGGGCAGCTTGGGCAATGTGGTGCTGCTGGCCTTCAAGTTTGTGGCAGCCATCGTGGGCCACAGTTCGGCCATGATGGCCGATGCCGTTCACTCGCTGTCCGACTTTGTGACCGACATGGTCGTGATGATCTTTGTGCGTGTGAGTGCCAAGCCACACGACAAGTCGCACGACTATGGCTATGGCAAGTTCGAGACCTTTGCTGCCTTCATCGTTGGCGTGGTGCTGGTGTTCGCGGCTGTGGGCATTGTCCTGGTGGCTGTGGGCAAGATTGTGCATTGGGCCAGTGGCCATCACGATCTGCAGGTGCCCGGCATGCTGGCCCTGTGGGCAGCCTTGCTCTCGATAGTGGTGAAAGAAGCCTTGTTCCGCTACACAATAATTCGGGGCCGGAAGCTCAGCTCGCAGGCCATGATAGCCAATGCGTGGCACCACCGCAGCGATGCCCTCTCGTCGGTTGCTGCCGCCATTGGCATTGGTGGTGCCATCCTGCTGGGCAAAAGCTGGGTGGTGCTCGACCCCCTGGCCTCGGTCGTGGTGGGACTGATGCTGGTGAAGGTGGCCTACGAACTGGTGAAGACCAGCGTGGACGAGCTGACGGAGAGCTCGCTGCCCGACGATATGGAGCAGGAGATTGCCAGCATCATCAGCAGCTTTCCGGGCGTAACCGATCCCCACAATCTGCACACCCGCCGCATTGGCCACCGCATTGCCATCGAGATTCACATACGCATGGATGGCAGTACGCCCCTGCTGCAAGCCCACGACTGCGTGACGGCCATTGAGCGCAAACTGAAGGAACGCTTCGGGCAGAAGACACACATTGTTATTCACATGGAGCCTATCAAATAAAAAAAGCTAAATATATAAACAACGAATTTAACGAATATAACATAGGTATGATTATTTTGAAACGAATGATAATAATGAAAAAGCTATTCTTTTCAATCGTGTTGCTGTGCATGGCCCTCGTCGTCATGGCACAGCCAGAAGGCGGCTTTGGGGGATTTCAGAAACCCAACGTCTCCTTGGAAACGTCGCAGCAGTGGAAGGACGTGAACTATGCTGGCGATGATCAGACCTACCACACGTGCGACATCTATCTGCCCAAGGTGCAGCGCGACAGCTACCCCGTAGTGATTCACATCTATGGCAGTGCCTGGTTCAACAACAATGGCAAGGGTGCTGCCGATCTGGGCACCATCGTCAAGGCCCTGCTCCATGCAGGCTATGCCGTTGTGTGTCCCAACCACCGTTCTTCGGCCGATGCCAAGTGGCCCGCACAGATTCACGACATCAGGGCCGTGGTGCGCTTTGTGCGTGGCGAGGCAAAGAAGTACAGGTTCGACCCCACCTTTGTGGCCACCAGTGGCTTCTCGTCGGGTGGACATCTCTCGTCGATTACGGCCATGACCAGTGGCACAAAGCAAGCCTTGGTGGGCACCGTGAACATTGACCTGGAGGGCACGCTGGGCAACCATCTCAGCGAAAGCAGCGCCGTGAATGCCGCCTGCGACTGGTCGGGCCCCGTTGACCTCACGGCCATGGACTGTGGCGACCACATCACCATGGGCAAAGACAGTCCGGAAGACGTGCTGCTCAACTCGAAGATTGAGCGTGAGCCCGACAAATACATCAGTCTGAGTGCCACTGCCTATGTTGACAGGAACGACCCGCCGCTCATCATCTTCCATGGCGAGAAAGACAATGTGGTGCCGTGCTGTCAGGGCAAGAAGTTCTTCGAGGTGCTGAAGGCTGCCGGAGTGACCACCGAAGCCACATTCGTACCCGAAGGTGGGCATGGCATGGGCATGTATAGCGAAGAGAACCTGCAGAAGATGGTAAGCTTCCTGAACGCTGCCCGCCAGCAGGGGAAAGAGTAGTGACATTGGCAAAGCGGGCCGGCACGGGGCCAGCCAGTCACTGCGTGATGACAACCGTACAGGTAGAAAAAAAGTCCGCAGACTTTTCTTCATCAGGAAGAATCGTCTGCGGACTTTCTTTTTAGGGGTTATCAGCCTGTGGCTTAGTCTTCGTCCTTCATCTCGGCCTCGTGCTCCTTGATGAGCTGCTGCTGGATGTCGTTTGGCACCAGCTCGTAGCTGGCAAACTTGGTGGAGAACGAAGCACGTCCGCCCGTGAGCGAGCTCAGTGCGATAGAGTAGTTCGACAGCTCCTTGAGAGGAATCTTGGCCGACAGCTTCTGATAGCCAGCCTCAGAGTCCATGCCCATGATGATGGCCCGACGGCCCTGCAGGTCGCTCATCACGTCGCCCATGTAGTCGGCAGGAACGTAGACCTCCAGGTCGTAGATGGGTTCGAGCACCTTAGGACCGGCCTCGCGGAAGGCAGCCGAGAAGGCATTGCGTGCTGCCAGCATGAACGACAGTTCGTTGGAGTCAACGGGGTGCATCTTGCCGTCGTAGACAATGACGCGCACGTCGCGGGCATAGGAACCCGTGAGCGGGCCTTGCTCCATGCGCTCCATCACACCCTTCAGGATGGCAGGCATGAAGCGCATGTCGATGGCACCGCCCACCACAGAGTTGATGAACACGAGCTTGCCGCCCCATTCCAGGTCTTTCTCTTCCTTCGACTTGATGTTCATCTTGAACTCCTGGCCGTTGATGGTGAACGAGGTGGGATCGGGCATGCCCTCAGCGTATGGCTCCACAATCAGATGCACCTCGCCAAACTGGCCGGCACCGCCCGACTGCTTCTTGTGGCGATAGTCGGCACGGGCCATCTTCGTGATGGTCTCGCGATAGGGAATCTTCGGTTCCAGATATTCAATGCGAATCTTCTCGTTGTTCTCCATGCGCCACTTCAGCGTGCGCAGGTGGAACTCGCCCTGTCCGTGAACGATGATCTGGCGCAGCTCTTTCGACTGCTCGACCACCCATGTGGGATCCTCCTGGCGCATCTTCGTCAGGGCCACCATCATCTTCTCGGTCTCGCTCTCGTTCACAGCCTTGATGGCACGCGAATACTTCGAGTTGGGATACTTGATGAAGTCGTAGCGCCACTCGCAGTCCTTGCCGTTCAGGGCATTGCCCGTCTTCACGTCCTTCAGCTTCACGGTGCAGCCAATGTCGCCTGCCTTCAGCTCGTCAACGGGAATGCGGTTGGCGCCTGCACAGGCATAGATGGTGCCAATGCGCTCCTTCGAGCCGCGATCGGCATTGGTCAGGTCGTCGCCCGGCTTCACGCTGCCGCTCATCACCTTGAAGTAGCTCACTTCGCCAATGTGGGGCTCCACGCCCGTCTTGAAGAAATAGAGCGAGGTAGGGCCTGCTGCATCGGGGGTGATTTCCTCGCCGCGCGTGTTGCGCACCTTGGGCATCTCGCTCACGAAGGGAACCACGTTGCCCAGGAACTCCATCAGTCGGCGCACACCCATGTCCTTGCCTGCACAAACGCAGAACACGGGGAAGATGCTGCGCGTGACCAGGCCCTTGCGGATGCCCTCGCGCATTTCGTCCTCGGTGAGGCTCTCGCTCTCGAAAAACTTCTCCATCAGCGTGTCGTCGTTGGCTGCTGCGGCCTCTACCAGGGCTGCATGCAGTTCCTTGGCCTTTTCCATTTCTTCGGCTGGAATGTCCTCAATGATGGGCGCACCGCCTTCGGGCTTCCAGGAATACTTCTTCATGAGCAGAACGTCGATCACGGCATTGAAGTCGGGACCCGTGGCAATGGGATACTGCACGGGCACGCACTTCTCGCCATAGATTTCCTTCATGTTGTGCAGCAGAGCGTCGAAGTCGCAGTGCTCGCGATCCAGCTGGTTCACCAGGAAGATGACGGGCTTCTGCAGCTTGTCGGTATAGCGGAAAGCATTCTGCGTGCCCACCTCGGGACCATACTGGCCGTTGATGAGGATGACGGCCTGGTCGGTGACGTTCAGGGCCGTGATGGCACCACCCACGAAGTCGTCGCTGCCCGGACAGTCAATGATATTCAGTTTCTTGTTGTTCCATTCCACATGGAAAACAGTAGAGAACACCGAGTAGCCATACTCCTGCTCAACGGGGAAGTAGTCGCTCATGGTGTTCTTACTCTCTACGGTGCCGCGACGCTTGATGATGCCGGCCTCGTAGACCATTGCTTCGGCAAGAGTGGTCTTGCCGCTACCCGCACTGCCAAGCAGTGCAATGTTTTTAATTTCGTTGGTCTGATAAACTTTCATAATAGTCTACAGGTTTAAGTTATTAATATATTGGTATAGTTTGTTTGCTTTCGCTTTTCGGGCTCTAAAGTAGTCATTTTTCAGCAGAATGCCAAGGATAGCTTGCAAATATTAAACAAAATTAGTACTTTTGCGCTTGATTATGGCAGGCATCTACATTCATATTCCCTTTTGCGCGAGTCGCTGCATTTATTGTGGTTTCTATTCCACCACGCGCCACGAACTGCGACAGCGCTACGTAGACGCCCTGTGCAAGGAGTGGCTTTTGCGCCGCGACTATATAAAAGAGGAACGCATACATACTATTTATTTGGGCGGAGGAACGCCCAGCCAGCTCACTGCTGCTCAGCTGCAGCAGCTGTTCGATGCTGTGGGAACAGCCCAGGAGGTCACGATGGAGTGCAATCCCGACGATGTCAGCGAGCCGTTTGCCCAGCTGCTGCGACGGCTGCCCGTGAACCGTGTGTCGATGGGCGTGCAGACGTTTTCGGACGACCGTCTGCGCTTTCTGCACCGTCGCCACACGTCGCACCAGATTGCGGTGGCTGTGAACAGGCTGCGCCATGCCGGCATTGGCAATATCAGCATCGACCTGATGTATGGTTTCCCCGATGAGACCCTGGACTCCTGGCACCGCGACATTGATGCCGCCCTGAGCCTGGATGTGGAGCATCTTTCGGCCTACTCACTGATGTATGAAGAGGGCACGCCGCTGCACAGTCTCCTGGAAAGGGGGCGGGTGACGCCTTGCGACGAAGAGCTGGAGCTGCAGATGTATGCCGACCTGATTGACCGCCTGGCCGCTGCTGGCTATGAGCAGTATGAAATCAGCAACTTTGCCAGGCCCGGATGCCGCTCGCGCCACAACAGCAGCTACTGGCATGGCGTGCCCTACCTGGGCCTTGGGGCTGCTGCCCACTCCTTCGACGGGCATAGCCGACAGTGGAATGTTGACGACCTGGAGCAATACATGACCGGTGTGGAGCAGGAACAGCTGGTGGTGGAGCGTGAGGAACAGGACGACACCATTCGCTACAACGAGGCTGTGATGACGTCGCTGCGCACGCGTGAGGGCCTGTTGCTTGCCGCGCTGCAGCCCGGCAAGGCGCAGTATTGTCTCAGTCAGGCTCAGCGCTTTCTGGATGATGGCTTGCTGGTGCAGGCCGATGGCCGACTTCGGCTCACGCGGAAAGGGCTGTTTGTGAGCAACATGGTGATGAGCGCACTCATGATCTGAGCCTCCTGCTGCTGCAACATGCGGCGTTGCAGCCTTGTGCCGCGTTTATAGCCGCAGGGTTATTTCTTTTCCCCGATATTCCACCATCTTTCCCGTTGCCGGGCTTTCCTTGCCAGGCAGTGAATTTTCGATTCCCTCGAAATTCAAAGGACAGGCCGCATCCTTGCCGATGCAGACAATCCGGAAACGACGCGACTTCAGCATGCCGGGAAACTGTCCGTTGCGCTTGCCGATGGTGACACTGCGTGTGGCCTCGCTGTAGCGAATGTCGATGGTGGCATACTGGCCGCGCTCGTAGTTGTAGTTGGTGCCTTCGTCTTCATAGAGCGTGAACTGGGCATCGCGACCGGTGTAGATGTAGAGGTGAATGAGTTCGGCTGGCTTTTCGTCGCTCCACTCCATTGCCGGGCCAAAGGGAAGAATGCTGCCCTCAGGCACGTAGACGGGAATGCGCTCGTAGGGGGCGTCTACAATCAGTGTGCGCGAGCCTGCCCCTTGGCTTTTTTCCGCAGACGGCGTCGGCCGTGAGCCTCGCCCTATAACTTGCTGTCCGGTGTAAAGATCGTACCAGGCACAGTCTTCGGGGAAGTAGACGCAGCGGTTGCGCGCCTTGTATTGGCTCACGGGGCAGGCCATGAGCGAAGGACCGAACATCCACTGGTCTTTGATGTCGACCACGTTTGGGTCGGTGCCAAAGTCCATCACCAGGGCCCGCATCATGGTGTAGTCGTTCAGGTGCACCCAGCCTGCCATGGAGTAGAGATAGGGCATGAGCCGGTAGCGCAGCTGGTCGTAGAACACAAACGAGCGATAGGCCGGATGGTTGTCGGGGGCCATGTTCCAGGGCTCGCGCAGTGGCCACTGGCCATGACTTCGGAACAGGGGAATGAACGTGCCAAACTGGTTCCAGCGCGTTTGCAGTTCACGCCATTCCTTCAGGTCTTCGCTCTCGGAAAGTGCTTCGTTTTGCTGGTCTGCCTTTTCGTTTCTCGTCCTCTGTTCCTCGTTCTTCATGGCTTTCACGTAGCGGTTCTCCACGCAGAAGCCTCCCTGGTCCATGCCCCAGAAGGGCAGTCCCGAGAGCGAGAAGTTCATGCCTGCCGTCATTTGTGCCCGCATGTCTTCCCAGCGGGTGCCAATGTCGCCACTCCAGGTGGCTGCAGAATAGCGCTGCAGGCCAGCAAAGCCGCTACGCGTGAGCTGGAACACGCGCGGCCCACCATTCTTGCATGTAGCAAAGACTCCCCGCTGTCCCTCGTAGATGGCTTGTGCGTTGACCAGGGCGTAGGCATTGAAATATTCGGTTGACGTGCCCAGTGCGGTGGGACCGCAGAGAGCCTTGCGATACCACATGGGGGTGCAGTCGCGCACGTTGGGCTCCGAGGCGTCCATCCACCAGGCATCAATATATTTGCTGTCTGACGATTCACTGTTTGCGGTTTTGCCAGAGAGGCCGGTGTAGAGTTTCTCGTCCAGCTGCCGCCAGAACATCTTCCGGGCTCCCTCGGAATAGGCGTCGTAGAACGAACCCACATAGCCCGGACCCACCCAGTCGTGAATGTCGTCCGTGGGTGCCTGTCGGTACATCCAGCCCTGTTGGTCGAGCTCTTTGTAGTTGGCCGTGTTGCAGTAGAACTTTGGCCACACGCTGATCATCAGTCGGCCGTGCATCTGGTGAATGCTGTCTGTCATGGCCTGCGGATTGGGGTAGCGCGAGGCATCGAACTGGTGACTGCCCCACTGGTCTTCGGGCCAGTAGTTCCAGTCCTGCACAATGTTGTCGATGGGTATGTGTCGGCGTCGGAACTCGGCCAGTGTCTGCTCCACCTCGGCCGCTGTCTTGTAGCGCTCGCGGCTCTGCCAGTAGCCCAGCGCCCACTTGGGGCAGACGGGCGCGCGGCCCGTGAGCGTGCGATAGCCGCTGATGACGTCGTCCATCGAGCGGCCACCGATGAAGTAGTAGTCCATGTCTTGTGCCATCTCGCTCCACACGCTCAGCTGTTCGCGCTGCTGCCTGCTGCGCTGACGCGCCACGCGAAGTCCGCAATAGCTCACGTCGCCGTCGGGCTGCCACTCAATGCGCAGTTGGCTGAGCTGGCCCTTGGGCAGGCGTGCCGTGAACTTATAGCTGTTGGGGTTCCATGCCGTGCGCCAGCGTTCAGGCACCACCAGCCGTCCGCCAATATACACCTTGACGTAGCCTGCGTAGTAGAGAATGAACTGGAACTCATCGTCAGTCTGCTCCCCGCCTGCACGCTCTTCCTCGGTGGCACTTGGCTTGGGGGCCAAATAGCCCTCATACACCACGCTGGCCCCACTGAGGCTGAAGCCCTTGGGCAGATTCTGAATGCCGCCGTGGTCGTGCCTGCGACAGAGCTCGGAGCCCTGGGGCATGTCGTATTCAAAGTAGATGCTGTCTTCGTCTCTCACGATGCTGCTGGGCGTCTTCCCATGAGGATTCTGGTAGGTTCCCGTGAGGTGGCCTTCGCGCCCCTGCTTGTCGTAAAGACGAAAGACGTGGTGCAGCTGCTGATAATCTTCGGGCTGGCCAAAACGACAGTAGCTGTAGGAGTCCCAGAGCAGACCATAGTTCTTGTTGGAAATGACAAACGGCACGCTCACCTTGGTGTTGTACTGAAACAGATCCTCGTTCTTGCCCTTCATGTTCAGCTCTTCCGACTGGTGCTGGCCAAGACCGTAGAAGGCTTCGTCCTGCGGACTGTCGAACACCATCTGCCATGACAGTCCGTGGCGTTGCGCTTCGCTCACCCTGTCCAGGTCTGTGCCTATCTCGCGGTCGCTCACCCTGTATGGCCAGAAGCGCTTGCCCTCGCTGGCCTCGCTCAGCAGGGTGCGCCCGTTGGCGTCCAGAAAGGTCACTCGGCCCGTCTGCTTGCTCACCACAGCCTGCATCTGTGCCGTCCTGATGGTAACGAACCCGTCGGTCTCGTCCACCGTGAACTTAGGCTTTGCCTTCTGCTCCACCACGATGAGGCTCTTCTGCTTCGCTGGCAGCGACGCGCTGCTCGTGGCCCTGACGCGCACAATCTGCTCGTTCACCACCTGCAGGCACACCACGCGCGCCTGTCCTTCATCGGGATACACACACACGCAGCCTGCCTTCTGCTCCACGCTTCCGGCCCAGCACGCCGCCATCGCCATCCACAGCAGTGCGGCCATCAATCCCAGTCTCTTCATCGGCTCTTGTTTTCTGATAGGGTGAAAAATATGCCGCAAAATTACAAAATATCGGGCTATTTCCGACTTTTTGCGCGCAAATGTGTGCTATTTAGACTATATTTCTGTTGACGACAGTGCGGTTTTCAAGAAAATATTTGTAACTTTGCATTCCGTACATGACCCGTGTACTAAACGTACAAGGCCCATGTACGAATGGTACACAGCCCGTGTACGAATGGTACAGGGCCCATGTACGAAATGAGAACAATGTGAATTAACGCTTAAAAAGAACATGAAAGACATGAAAGAAGAACTGTTGAGAGAGAAAGCACTGCGCTACCTGGTGTGCTATGCTGGTGGTTGTGACCGTCGTGAGCACTGTCTGCGATGGTTGGCCGGACCGTATGTGTCTGATACGGATGGCGTTCAGACGTGTGTGAACGTGATGAACAAGGAGGTGAGGGCTGGGCGCTGTCCCTTCTTCAAGGCCGATGAGAAGGTGACGATGATGCGTGGCTTCACCCATCTGTATGACGACATGCCCAAGCGCATGGGCACGGCCATCCGCCTGGAACTGGATGCTGCCTACGGGCACACCATGTACTATAAATATCGCAATGGCGAGCTGCCCGTTACGCCTCGGATGCAAAAGCACATTGCCAGCGTGTGTCGCAAGCATGGATGGACGGCCTCTCCCGTCTATGACAGCAGCACGGAGGAATATGATTGGGAGTGAGTGGAAAAGCCGAACTGCATTGGTACAGAGTTCAAGGAATTTTTTACCTGAATATATAAAAGGTGGGGCAAAGTGATGTGATTCTCAAATAAAATGATTACCTTTGCCCCCATAGAACAAATGAAACGAAACAATTATGATAGGAACTACAGCAAAAACAACCCCTGACACATTCACACTGACCATTCCGAAGGCAGACGTGAACTTCTTCAAGACAATGGCCAGGAAGATGGGATGGGTGATAGAGCGCAAACACACGGCAAAGCCACGGCTCTACGACCCTGAGACAGGTGACTATCTGAATGATGCCACAATGAAAGTCATAGAGGATGCTCGCAAGGGAAAAGATGTAATAGAGGTAGGCTCAATGGACGATTACCTGAAGTTGGTCGGCAAATTGTAAAAACCTGCTGAACGGGATTATTGGAAAATTGCTCAACGACGAGCCACTGTCTGAGCAGAACCGTGACCACCCGTTGCACGGCGACTATGAAGGTTATCGTGAATGCCACATCACACCTGACTGGCTGCTCATCTACGTCAAAGATACCGAAATCAAGATTTTTCTTGTATTATTACTATTGAACTTTTTCGACTGCAAAAGTACACAAAAAACGGCAATCTGCTGTTTCACAAATCGCCGATAGTTTTTCACTTTTTACCGAAAAACACGAATGGGCTGTACCGAGCGGCGAGACAATGAACAAATCCATCACATTTTTTGCGATTTTCCCGGTCAGATGTGCAGGAATTGAATATTTTTGTGTAATTTTGCAGCGTTCTTCGGAACAAGACATATTGAAACAACGAAGCGTTATGCTCGACTTGCTAATGGAAACGTAGGAAACTTCCAATGTAATGCAAGGACAGTGATGCAAGGACAGTGATAACGGTTCGCGCGTATAGCGTGGACTGGTTACTGCATCTACATACTCAAGGCAATTCCTACGGCCTCCATTAGAGGAAGTGGTATATCAGTGCCACGCTTCTATTTTGAGGCCCAAAATGCGAGATTTAGTTAAACTTTGTTGCAAATGTTAACAAAACGACATAAAATAGTTAATTTCAGACCCTCTCTCAACAGCCTTTTCGTATATATATATTATGAGGCAAAAACAGTTAAACCAAAACAACAACATGACTATGGAGAAGAAAGAACTATTAAGTACTAATGAGGAATTGGAATTGGTGAAGGCCATTCAAAGCGGAAGCGAAGAGGCTGTTGGCAGGCTGAAGCAAACCAGGCTACGGTTCGTAGAAGCTGTGGCGAAACAGTATCAGAATCGCGGACTTACATTTGAAGAACTCGTTGAGGAAGGAAACGAAGGACTGATAACTGCGGCAAAAAAGTTCGATGAGCAGCGTGGGGTCAAGTTTCTATCATACGCTGTATGGTGGATTCGTAATAGCATAAAGTGGGCAGTACAACAAAAAACAATCGATATGATGGACAACACTAAAAACCTTGTTTATTGGGAGTTTTTCGCCAATAGCGAAATACCCGGTGCTTTTGAAAAGACAGAATGGCATGGGAAGCCTTCTGACAATTCTTTTTCATTTGTGGTGGATGAGCATGACAAATGCAAATCACTGATTGAAATCTTTGGAATCAAAAACGAAGAACTGTTCCGCAAGAAGTACAATCAAGCCATCAATGGAGACGGAAATGAGAAAAAACGAATCAACATCCTTCACTCCTCTTCGCTTGCTGCACTATTGTTCTTCTATGGAATAGACGAGAACCATCCCTTGAAACTGGAAATAGAAGGAGACGACTACACATTTGACAGAAGTTACTTTGAGGTTAAAACGGTTGTAGATGAGCCGCATCTGTCCAACATGGACGTCGTCTTGGAGGGTAAAAATGTTCAAGGTGAAAGTGTGGCTCTTTTCCTTGAATGCAAGTTCAGCGAGTATCTGAATAGTGGTAAATACGCAGGTATTAAAGCTGATGTGTACGAACAGGAATATACTTATTTGGGGCTTTTCAAGCCAAGTACCTTGGAACCGATTATGGCGATAAAGAATAATGGCGAATTGGAACTTTCAACTTCAAAGCCTTACCACTACTGCGCAGGCATCAAGCAGATGATTTCACATTATATGGGTGTCAGAAACTATGCAGAACGCGGTGACGATGCATTGGTCGAGAAAAGTCAATTTAAGGGTAAACATCCTGATGTGATTCTACAGGAAACTTGCAAAGACCATCAATGAAAAGAATACAGTAAAGAAACTGAGAATGTTAAACGAAATCCTATGTTATCAGGACATTGAGAACAGTGCTTTGGATGTTCGTGTAAAACGCTTCTATCAGTATTAATAAGCAGTTTTAATAAAATGAGGTGACTGATCATCCAGAAGTTGCAGATTACTCGCAGACCCGTGGAAAGGACGACCTCAGGTGAGGGCGCAATAATGCGCCCTCACATTTTAGCCCTATTCCTTTGAAGCAAGGCACAGGGTTGTCAAAGAATAGAATCTGTCTGATAAATCAGTTTCTCTCTGATTGAAAAAGCGGATAGCCCCGTCAGTCGGTCGGTCTGTCCGCTTGTTGTATTGTTTCTCGTTGCTCACTTCACGCTTCCTGTCTTCAGTTCGCTTTCGAGGAAGCTATACACATAACCGGAGCTTTGGAAATAGAGGCCGGTCTTGGGGTCGCTGAGCTTCAGGAAGAGGCGCGAGGTATAGACGGCATCGAAAGCCTGCTGCATCGTAAAATCACGCTCGTCCATCAGACGGGCGATGAGATCCTTCACAATCTCCTCCTTCATATTCTGGAATTCTGCCTGAGATACGTTCATAGCTTTGTCAGTTTGTCAATAGCCCGCTGGGTACAGAAGGCGTATTGGAAGGTGATGCCTTTGATGTACTGGATGCGGCGCAGAAACTCGTTGAAGGTGATGTAGCCCTGCTTGTAGCGGGCAATCTGTGCGCCGACGCGGTCGTTGGCGATAGGACCATAGACGATGTCATAGTCGTGGAGCGTCCTACCGTGTGGTTCGGTGCGGTGGTCATAGACGAAGTGCGCCCACTCCTCGGTGTAGGCCTCGAAGCGTTTGTAACGGAACTGCTGGAAGAGAGCCTCGTCGAACTCATAGTCGTTGACCACGGGTTCGGTTTCCTCGAACTCGGCGCGGAACTGCGCCATCTCCAGTGCCTGTTGACGGTCGTCGGAAAGGTAGAAGGCTCGGCCAAAGTCCTTGTTGGGCTTCGACAGGGAGAGGTCAATGCGAGGGATGTCGATGGTGGAGCCGTGGTATAATGTCATAGCGTGCCTCCTTTCCTGTGGCAATAATCCCGTAGCGTCTGGAGATTCTCTTCGAGCGAGAGTGTGTGCATGATGCCGTAATGCTTGTCGCAGA
>CACXUV010000076.1 GCA_902770845.1 uncultured Prevotellaceae bacterium | reverse complement strand
CCTCTAATTTCCAAGGCCCTCGGCTTGCCGAGGGCTATTTGTTATTCGGGACTTCA
Organism: uncultured Prevotellaceae bacterium; assembly: GCA_902770845.1. Classification (GTDB taxonomy): domain Bacteria; phylum Bacteroidota; class Bacteroidia; order Bacteroidales; family Bacteroidaceae; genus Prevotella. The sequence continues at coordinate 12,249 of CACXUV010000076.1, read as the reverse complement.
TTTTGGGCCCTGCAAAATTCGTTACTCGGAAGAAAAAACAAACCCGTTTGTTTTGTTCTTCTCTCGTTTTTTCGTAACTTTGCCGCATGAATCAGAAAACAGGTGTCTTTGTGGGCAGCTTCAACCCCTTTACCGTGGGCCACGACAACATCGTGCGCCGGGCCCTGCCGCTCTTCGACCGCCTGGTCATCGGCGTCGTGGGCGACAATGTTCAGAAACCGGGACTGGTGCCGGCACAGCAGCGCATGCAGGCCATCAGCCAGCTTTATGCCGGCGAAACGCGCATCGAGGTGAAGCCCTACTATGGTCTGGCCGTGGATTTTGCTCGCCAGGAAGGGGCCCGCTTCATCGTGAAAGGCGTGCGCTCGGTCAAGGATTTTGAGTATGAACGCGAGCAGGCCGACATCAACAGGCAGATCAGTCAGGGGCAGGTGGAAACCATCTTGCTCTTTGCCGATGCGCAACTGGCCAGCGTGTCGTCGTCGGTGGTGCGCGAACTGCAGCACTTCGGCGTAGATGTGAAGCCTTTCCTGCCATGACACCCCGTGGCTGGTGTGTGGCTCAAAGCAATCAATCTTAAATCTTTTTTCTGAAGGATGATTACCTATAACACTGAAAACGTGAAGATGCCTGCCATCAAAAAACGCGAGACCACGGCCTGGATCAGGCGCGTGGCCGCTACTTATGGCAAGAAGGTGGGCGAAGTGGGCTACCTGTTCTGCGACGATGAGCACATCTTGAGCGTCAATCGTGAGTATCTGCAGCACGATTATTACACCGATATTATCACCTTTGACTATTGCGAAGGCAACGTGCTCAACGGCGACCTGGTCATTTCGCTCGACACAGTTCGCTCCAATGCCGAGCTGTTTCAGAAGCCTTACGACGAGGAGTTGCACCGCGTGATCATTCACGGCATTCTGCATCTGTGCGGCCAGAACGACAAGGGGCCGGGCGAACGCGAGCAGATGGAGGCCGCTGAGAACCGTGCACTGGCCCTGCGTTGAGGCTTACTCCCCTTGTTTTAATTTCTTTCCACAGAGTTTTTATAGTCGGTGGGGCTCATGCCTGCCGACTGCCGGAAGCAGCGACTGAAGTATTTTGGGTCGCTGAAGCCACAGCTGAAGGCAATCTCGCTCACTGTCATGTCGCTGTTCCTGAGCAGCTGGCGGGCCTGCTTCAGGCGTGCTTCGCGCAGGAAGTCGGCCGGCGTAATGCCCATCAGGCTCTTCATCTTGCGCTCCAGCACCGAGCGGCTCACGGCGCATGCCTCGGCCATCTGGGCCACGTCGGCATCGCTGTTGCCCATGTTGCTCTCTACAAAGCTGAGCAACTGCTGGGCAAAGGGCAGCTGTTCCAGCATGTTTTCGGCGGCCACGGGCTTGACGGTCGGTGCCACGGGCCTGCTGGCAGGCGCGTCGTGTTGGGGCTGCGGGGCCACGGGCGTGGCGTTGATGAGGGCCAGGTATTTTTCGAGCGTGTCCTGTCGCTGCCGGTCAATGCGCTTGATATATAAAAAGGTGTAGGCGGCCATGCCCAGCAGGGCTGCAGCCAGGAGCACATAGAGCAGCACGGCCCAGGGCGTTTCCCAGAATGTTGGCTCGGCAATGATGGTCAGCTGTCGGTAGTTCTGTGTCCAGCGTCCGTCGGCATTGGTGGAGCGCAGCGTGAGCACGTAGGTGCCGGGCTTCAGGTCGAGCAGTGTCACCGAGTGGTCATGGCCAATGTTGTGCCAGGCCGTAGAGTCGTGGCCCAGTCGGAACTGGTAGCTGATGGCCTGCGGTGCGGTGTAGTCGAGTGCGGCAAAATGAATGGTGACGTTGCGCTCGCTGGGCTTCAGCTGCAGCGTGTCGAGGTCTTCCACGGCCAGGTTCTGCATGCCGTTCTGCACGCTGATGCCCGTGAGCACCAGTGGCGGCACATAGTCGTTTTTGTGCATCAGGCTTTGTGGCAGGAAGAAGGCCCCCTCCTGGGTGGCAAAGAGCCAGCGCCCGTCGGCCAGTTGCAGCGGTTGCGACTCGCTGAAGTAGTAGGGATGGTGGAAAAACAGGTTGCCGAAACTTTCGCATGTGCCCCGATAGGTGTCGATGAGCATGAGCTGTGTGGTGCTCGACACCAGCAGGCGGTTGTCGGCCAGGGTCATGGCTATGGCCATGTCGGTGGTCAGTCCCCATTCCGTGTTGTAGTGGCGGAACGACAGCGTGTCGGCTGTCAGGTCGTCGCTCAGTATCTGGCACACGCCACCCGTTTCGGTGCTCACGAATATTTGGCCCTGCTGGTTCTGCACAATGTCCATCGTGGCGTTGCAGCTCAGGCTGGTGGGTCGGCCAGGTTCGCGCGTGTGGCGCCGAAACACCATGTCGGTTGTCTTTCTTTGCAGCTGTGCCGCTACCAGTCCCTCGGTGGTGGCAGCCAGCAGCACGCCCTGCGGCGTGATGTGGATGAAGCGCGTGTTCAGGCTCTTGTCCTTGGGGTAGCCTGGCAGGTGGTTGCTGATGATGGGCTTGTCGGCCTGGGGCTGCTCCACCACGGCCACTCCGCCGCCCAGTGTGGCTATCCACAGGCGGTTCAGGTCGTCTTCGGCAATGTCGTAGACGGCGGTGCACTGCAGTCCGTCGATGTGCTCTACGCTGAAGCCCCCGGCACTGTTTTCGCGCAGTCGGAACAGACCGTCGGGCTTGCTGCCCAGCCAGATGTCGCCCGTCTGCGTCTGGGTCATGCAGTAGACGCTGTGGCCAAACTGCTGATAGCTGTGGCTCAGCATGCCTGTGGGGCCCATGTAGCCCAGCAGCTCGCCGTTGGCATCGAGCAGCCGCAGCGTGGCGTCCTGCTTGGTGGCCAGCCAGATGTGCCCCTTCTTGTCCTTTGCCATGCAGCGCACCATGGCAGGCAGCGCCATGTCGAGTGGTTGCTGCGGGCGTTCTATGCGACTCATGCAGAACAGGGCGTTGTCGCGCAGTTGCCACTCCAGTCCCTGTGGGTCTATGTAGACAATGTTTCCGTCGACAAAGTGACCCCTGGTGGTCTGCTTCTGTCGTGCCTTCTGTGCCTCGTCGCGTTCGGCCTGGCTCCTGAGGCTGTCGAACTGGTAGGTCTTCAGGCTGAAGCGATACACCTGCTGGTCGTCCTTGCAGAAGATGTCGCCATTGTCGGCCAGCCAGATGTCACGTATGCGGTCGCTCGTCATGGGGCTGCCGTCGCCGGCCTGGGGCTTTATTTGCCGGAACTCATAGCCGTCGAAGCGGCACAATCCGTTCCAGGTCGAAATCCACAGCAGTCCGCTCTGGTCTTGCAAAATCTGCGTGGCGTGGCCCTGTGGTCCGCCGCTTATCTCGTCGTAGCGCCCCAGCTGCCACAGCTCTTGAGCCTGTGCGGCGGTGCATGTGAAAAGGAACAGCCAAACAAAAAGTTTTTTCATTGTCTTAGGTTAGATTTTTTACGTCGCAAAGTTACTGAAAAAATTTTTCTTTGCTCTCTTTTTTTCTTAAAAAATGCATATTCGAATAAATATGCAGCGCACGACGAAACAGTGCAAGGACGGTTGCCTTCTCAGCCGTTGAGCTGTCGCAGCAGGCTGCGAGTGCCCTCCAGAATGTCGGTCAGTTCGGCCACGGTGGTGGCGCGAAGCATGGCAATGCGCGTGGGGCGGAAGTTGGGAATGCCCTTGAACAGGGGCGTGGCGGCCAGGTGGCGGCGCGTGTGCAGGATGCCACGGGGCTCGTCGATCATTTCCACGTTGATGTGCAGTTGCTCCAGCAGCAGGTCGAGCTTCTCGTCGGTGCTGAGCTGCTGTCGGCTGAACAGCCAGGGACAGCCAAACGTGGCACGGCCTATCATCACGGCGTCGACCCCGTAGCGGTCGAAAGCCTGGTCGGCCTCGTCGAGCGAGTGGATGTCGCCATTGCCGATGATGGGGATGGTGATGCGCGGGTTGCGCTTCACCTCGCCGATGAGCGTCCAGTCGGCATCGCCCGTGTACATCTGTGAACGGGTGCGCCCGTGTATGGTCAGTGCCTTGATGCCGCAGTCTTGCAGCTGTTCGGCCAGGGTGGTGATGATCAGTTGGTCGTGGTTCCAGCCCAGTCGGGTCTTTACCGTCACGGGCAGGCTCACGGCCTGCACCACCTGGCGGGTGATGTCGAGCAGCTTGGGAATGTTTTGCAGCATGCCGGCCCCAGCCCCTTTGCCGGCCACCTTCTTCACCGGGCAGCCAAAGTTCAGGTCGATGAGGTCGGGTCCGGCCTGCTCCACGATGCGGGCTGCCTCGACCATGGCGTCGGTGTCGCGCCCGTAGATTTGTATGCCCACGGGTCGCTCGTCGTCGCTGATGCTCAGTTTCTTCACCGTGGTCTTCACGTCGCGCACCAGTGCCTCGGCACTCACAAATTCGGTGTAGACCATCGATGCCCCGAAGCGCTTGCACAGTCGGCGGAAGCCAATGTCGGTCACGTCTTCCATGGGTGCCAAGAAGATGGGGCGTTCGCCAAACTGAATAGGTCCTATGTTCATTGCTGTGTTTGTTTTTGTTCGTTGATGTTTTTTCACTTCTCCTTCTTCATGAGCAGCCACAACTGATAGAGCGACGGCAGCAGGATGAAGAGCGAGAAGATGACAGCTGCCCCCACGTTGCGTTGGGTGCCCAGGATGTCGACGAGCCGGATGTTGGGGTCGGGATAAATCCTTGTCAGCAGGAAGGCAATGGTGTTGTTGATCCAATGGAAGGCCACACCCGGCACGATGCTGCCCGTGCGGTAGTACATCCAGCCCAGGAGCAGTCCCATCAGGAAGGCGTGGGGCATCTGGGCCGGGTTCATGTGGACCAGGGCGAAGAGCAGTGCCGAGACGGCTATCATGGCCCAGTGGTTTGCAGGCTTCCACGCCAACAGTGCGCGCAGGATGGCACCGCGAAACACCAGTTCCTCGGCCAGGGGGGTCAGCAGGCAGATGACGAAGTAGCCGCCGCGCTGGCTCATGATTTCCATGAGTTCCTTCTCCACCAGGTTGGGCAGGGCAGGCAATTGCTCCTGCAGTGCCATCGACGGCACCACCACGCCGATGGCGGCCAGCACCGTCCAGCACAGCACGCTCCAGGGGCGCGACTGCAAATAGCTGGCCGAAGCCGTAGCCCAGCCAAAGTGCAGGAATACCGCCATGCTGGTGAGGGAAAACACAATCATGCCCATGATGCTCACGTAGGGCGAGTGCATCAGTTCGTCGCCGCCCAGCAGGCGGGCAATGCCCATGACAAGGGCCGATGCCAGCAGTTGTATGCCCATGAAGATGAGGCTGTAGCTCAGTGCCTTTTTCATAATGTTTCGGGTTTTAGGGTAAGTATTTGTCGGGCCTGCTGCGCGTCGATGGCCATCTGACTGGCCAGTGCCTGGGGCGAGTCGAAGTGCTGTTCCGGGCGCAGACGGGCCATGAACGAGACGGTGATTTGCCGGCCGTAGAGATTGTCTTTATAGTCGAGCAGATGGGCCTCCAGCGTTTGTTGGTGGCCGTCGAAGGTGGGGCGCAGGCCAATGTTCATCACGGCAGGGTGTGGCACAGGGTCGTTTTCCAGTACGGCGTTCACGGCATACACGCCGTTTGCAGGCACCAGGCGGCATGCGTCGGCAGGCACGATGTTGGCCGTGGGGAAGCCCAGCGTGCGGCCTATCTGCTCGCCGTGGACCACGCGGCCCGTCACACTGTAGGGGCGGCCCAGGCACTGGGCGGCCTCTTCCACGCGCCCCTCGCTGAGCAGCCGCCGCGTGAGCGACGAGCTAAAGCGCAGCCCGCCCTCGCCGCACGGCTCGCCGCACACCACCTCCATGCCCATCTCGCGGCCATAGCGGCGGTAGTCGTCGAAGCCCTCCTCACGGTTGTGGCCGAAGCGGTTGTCGTAGCCCGTGAGCAGCAACCGCACGCCCAGCTGGTCGCGCAGCACCTGCTGCATGAACGCACAGGCCGAGAGGGCCGCCATCTGCCTGTCGAAGCGCAGCACCACGAGCACGTCGATGCCCGTTTCTTCCAGTAACCTGGCTTTCTCCTCCAGGCTGGTGAGCAGCTGTGGTTGCCATTCGGACTGAATGACCTGGCGCGGGTGGCGATCAAAGGTGACGACCATCGTCTGCAGGCCGTGCCCGGTGGCTGCCTGCTTCAGCTGCTCAATGACCGAACGGTGGCCACGGTGCACACCGTCGAAGAAGCCGATGGTGGCCGCGAAGGCATGGCCACGGAGCAGCGGTGCCGTTGCAGCACGCGCGTCGGAGGGAGTGGGGGGAAAATAGAGCGTGTTCATCGGGCTTTTCTTTGAAAGAAGCGATACAGTTCGCCCACCAGCATCACGGGCATGGTGCCCACGATGATTTGCAGCCAGTCGGCAGCACTGATGGGCGTGGTGCGGAACATCTCGCCGCCCAGCTCAACGATGAGCCACTGGCCTGCCAGGATGAGCACCAGCACCAGCACGAAGCCCTTGCCCCAGAAGAAATGATGGAAGGCCGAGTGGCATGAGCCCAGCGAACGGGCGTTGAACAGGTTCCACCATTGCAGCATGACGAAGACGGTGAAGAACTTCGTGAGTTCGTAGGTGTTCATGCCTTCGCCGGCCACGTTGTGCTCCAGCCAGTATAAATAAATAAAGGTGAAGAGGAAAAACAATGTTCCCAGCAGACCAATGCCCCGCGCCATGGCAGGCGAGATGATGAAGTCGGTGGCCTTGCGCGGCGGCGCGTTCAGCACTTCGTGCGACGGCGGCAGCGAGGCCAGTGCCATGGCGGCAAAGGTGTCCATGATCAGGTTGATCCACAGAATCTGGGTCACGGTGAGCGGCAGTTCGGTGCCAATGACGGCTCCGCCCAGCACCAGCAGCAGGGCAGTGACATTGACCACGAGCTGGAAGAAGATGAAGCGCTGAATGTTCTTATAGAGCGAGCGGCCCCATTCCACGGCTCTGACCACCGAGCGGAACGAGTCGTCGAGCAGCGTGATGTCGCTGGCCTCCTTGGCCACGTTGGTGCCGCTGCCCAGCGACAGGCCCACGTGGGCATGGTTCAGGGCCGGCGCATCGTTGGTGCCGTCGCCCGTCACGGCCACCACCTCGCCCTGTTGCTGCAGCAGGCTCACCAGTCGCTGCTTGTCGGTGGGGCGCGCACGGCTCATCACTTTCAGCGAACCCACGCGCTGCAGCGCCTCGGCATCGCTCAGGTTGGCAAACTGGGTGCCGGTGATGGTCTGGCAGGATGAATCATCATCACGGTCAGCCGAACGGGCAACGAGGCCAATCTGGCGGGCAATCTCCATGGCGGTGGCTTCGGTGTCGCCGGTTACGATCTTCACGTCGATGCCAGCCCGCTGGCAGTCGGCCACAGCCTTGGGCACGTCGGCCCGTATGGGGTCGCTGATGGCCACCACGCCTTGCAGCTGCATGTCGTGCAGCGTTGGCTGGTTGGTGGGCTTCATGGCAAAGGCCAGGGTGCGCATGGCATGCTGCTGATAGCTTTGCAGCTTCTCCTCGGCTTGGCGTCGCTCGTCGGCAGTCAGCTGGCAGAACGACAGCACCGTCTCGGGGGCTCCTTTCACGAAAAGGAACGACTGTCCGTCGATTTGCGCCACGGTGGCCATGTATTTTGTTTCGGTGGAGAAAGGCTGGCGCGTCACGATGGTGGCCCGTTGGCGCAGGTCCTGATAGTGGCCCGTCCAGCGCAGCAGGGCCGCCTCGGTGGGGTTGCCAATGCCCTGCTGGTTGTCGTCGAGTTCGGCGGTGGAGTTCAACGCCACGGCCTCGGCCATGCGCTCCTTGTTGCCAAAGAAGTCGGCCACCTCCATCTTGTTCTGTGTCAGCGTGCCCGTCTTGTCGGTGCAAATCACGGTCACAGCGCCCATCGTCTCGCTGGCTTGCAGTTTGCGCACCAGGTTGTTGGAGCGCAGCATGCGCCGCATGTTCAGCGCCAAGGCCAGCGTCACGGCCATGGGCAGACCTTCGGGCACGGCCATGACAATGAGCGTTACGGCCATCATGAAGTAGCGCAGCACCACCTCGAGCATGCCCACATAGTCGGTGGTGTGCCACAGCGGGTTGGTCAGCATGTCGTGCAGCAGGAATCCTGCAAAGGCCAGCGTGGCCACGCCCGACCCAATCTTGCTGATGAGTGCTGCCAGTCGGTTCAGTTGCTGGTTCAGCGGTGTCTTTACCTGCGTCAGTTCCGTGGCCTTGCGGGCCACGTGTCCAATCTCGGTTTCGTCGCCCACGGCGGTCACCACCATGCGGCCCGTGCCCGACATCACCATCGACGAGCGCAGCAGCAGGTCGGAAGGGTAGGTGGAAGGAGTGTCCGTCGGCGTCGTCGTTCCCTTGGCTGTGATGGTTTCGCCCGTGAGGCTCGACTCGTCCACCTGCAGTTCCAGCGACTCGTGCAGCCGTCCGTCGGCAGGCACCTCGTCGCCCGTTTCCACCAGCACCACGTCGCCCACCACCACGTCGCGGCGTTGCACCAGCGTGGCGCTGCCATTGCGCACCACCTTCACCATTTGCTCTTCGCCCAGGGCGGTGAGCACGTCGAACTTCCGGGCGGCGTCGCGCTCAAAGTAGAAGCCCACGGTGGTGGCGAACAGCACGGCCAGGATGATGCCGATGGTCTCAACAAACTCGCCCGTGATGAAGGCCAGTCCCAGCGAGATGGCCGCCGCCACCAGCAGAATGCGAATGATGGGGTCTTCGTATTTTTCCAAGTACAGTTGCCAGAGTGGCTTGCGTTTGGGGGGAGTCAGCACGTTTTCGCCATGCAGTCTGCGGCTTTCGGCCACCTGCTCGTTGCTGAGTCCGTGTAGAATGTCAGTATTCATTGTTCGTTTCTTTATCTTCTTTCGTAGCTTTCCTTTTCTTCCTGTGGGCACACGTTGTTGCGAAACATCACAGGGCAGGGCTGCTTTCATACTTTTATTTTGCCATATTGTGTGGGCGGCTCGCCGTATAGCTTGTGGAAACAGCGGCTGAAATAGCTGACGGATGAGAACCCTGTGGCATAGCTGATTTCGGTGATGTTCATGTTTCCTTGGCGCAGCAGTTCGGCGGCTCGACGCAAGCGGATGGTGCGAATGAACTCTGAAGGCTTCTGGCCTGTGGCCGACTGTATCTTGCGGTAGAAGGTCATGCGGCTCATGCACATGTCGCTGGCCAGCTGCTCCACGCCGTAGTTGTCGTTGTTCATGTGTGCTTCCACTGCGACTATGGCACTTTGCAGCCAGGGCGATTCTTCTGTTTCCTGCTGATTGGGCGTCGGTTCCACAGGGCTGTTTTGCTCGGATGCAAGTGGGGTGGATGGTTTCTTGATGATGGCAAGAAACTTTTTGCGCTGACGGTGCAGCTGCCAGATGTAGGCAAAAAGGGCTAAGAGAATCAGGCAAAGCACAGATAACGACCACCACACCCACTGCGGCAGGCGCTCAATGATTTGTTCTTCAGGCTGGCTCCAGCGGCTTCCAGGCTGTGTTTTTTGAAGCTCAATGCAATAGACGCCCGCCTTTTCGCGGCTCTGTTGCTGCAGTGTACGATGCACGGGGTCATACAGGCGGATGTAGCGGTTGCTCACGAGCACCAGTCGTCCTTGCTGGTCAACCTCGAGATGTGTCACTCCGTCGCTATATTCGTTCGAGCCATATTCGTCGTTGATGAGTTTTCCGTTTTTATAGGCCATCAGGTTGCCGAAGATGGTGGCAAGCCACAAGGTCCCGTCTTTGTCAAAGGTCATGGCCGAAACGTCTTTCGTGTCGCTCAGCACCACATGCTCCGTGCCATGTTCCGTGTAGCGAATGTCCCTGCCCGTGCTGAACCACAGGTTGCCTGTCTTGCTGAAGGCAAACGCTGTGGGGCTGGCAGACAGTTTGTGAGTGGCACGTAAGGAGTCGGCAGCACTCTTCGTGAGCGTTGCACCCTTGAACCACGACTGTGGCTCGGTGTTTGAAAGAGCATAGCAATTGCCTAAGCCGTCGGACACCAGTTTTCTGCCCAGAAGGTCGCAGGTGACACGACTCATGCAGATGCTGTCGCTCTGCTCAACAGGTGTTGCGGTTCCCTTGTCGGGCTCATAGCGCACGACACCTTTGCCCACAGTGCCAATGAGCAGAACTCCGTTTTGGCTGTCACTGGTGATGTCGGTTGGCGACACGTTCAAAGGCCAGGAGGCTTGTACGAACTTTCCACCGTCAAATCTGAGCAGTCCGCCATCCCATTGCGAAGCCCACAGCCTGTGCTGCTGGTCTTCATGCAACCTGTTGATATATTTGTTGCCGGCAGTATATGTTTTCAATAATTGCCCATCAGCAGCATATTCATAGACTTTCTTGTTGGCGGTCAGCCACCAGTGGCCGTTGGCGGTCACGATAATGTCGTCCACTCTTTTGTCGTCTACCTCTTTCAACTTGCTGATGGAATAGTCTTCCTTGTCAAGGACACATGCTCCGTGGAAAGTTCCAATAATAATGTGGTGTCCGGCTTCGGCTATGCAGGCCACGTTGTTGCTTCCCAATAGGTGGGGATGCGCTGCGTCGCTGCGAAACACCAACATCTGTCGTCCATCGTCCCGGCACAATCCGCCGCCCTCAGTGGCATACCACAAAAAGCCTTCAGCGTCCTGTAGCACATGCAACACCCGTTCTGCCGACAACTGTTCGTGGTTGGGCAGCGATAGCTTTTGTAGCTTCTGTGCCCGGCTTGCAAACGGTAGCAGAGCCAAGAAGCCAAGTAGGGCAATGATTTGGTGTTTCATTTCGTGACGATGAAAAAACGCCGCAAAGTTACATAATTTCATAGATAAGTTGCGATTATGTAATTGCTTTTTAAGCATTTTTCGTAACTTTGCGCCCAGTTATCATTGAAACATGACGATGAGCCGACGGTCTTCCGTTATAAACCGAACCCTTGCAGTTCTGTGATTCAGTTACAATTGTGCAACCTTTTGGGCATATAGTTCAATGCGTGATCGTGGATTTTCTCTACCTTTGCCGCAAAAATGAATGAAAACGACTAAAAAACAATTCAGTACAATGACTAAAACAATGATCACAGCTTTGCTGCTTTTTGTAGCCTTGACCTTCAAGGCTCAGGCGAATAATGTCATCACCAATGACACGTTTTGGAAAACCACTACCGGTTCCTATATTTATAGTCAGGGCGGAGGCATTTTCCGCTTTCCCGATGCCAATGGTGTGGAGCATTATTATTGGTATGGTGTGAAATATCAGGAGGCAGTGGACTATTGTCCGAAAGCACTGGGTGGCAGCAATAGCAATAATACGCATTTCGTGTCGGTGACCTGCTACCAAAGCGACGACCTTGTGAATTGGAAATTCGTGCGCGATGTGCTCACGTCGTCTTCGGCAGGCTGGGCCTACTGGGTGGGTCGCCTGGGGGTTGCCTATGTCGAGGAAGCCAAGAAGTATGCCCTTTTGGTGCAGTTCAATGACAATGTAGGCGTCTACACCTGCAACACGCCCACAGGAAGTTTTTCCAGCCATAACCAGATAGACATGACCAGCATGATTGGAACGCCCAATACAGGCGACCAGACCGTATTCACCGATCCAGACACGGGCAAGTCGTACTTGTGTTACAGCTATGGAAAAGGTCGTTCGCGCATTTATTTGTCGGAGATAGGCGTGTGCTCCAACGGTAAGATAGGACTGAAAGACTGTCACGAAATCTATAAAGGCTCCGGTCGTGAGGGCGACTGCATGTTCAAATACAAGAATAAGTACTACGTTTGCGCAAGCGACCTTTACGGATGGAATGCTTCCAACGTGTATTATCTGGAGGCTTCCAGTATTTACGGGCCCTATACTCCCACCAACAGCATGCAGAAGATGCCTGGTGCTGATGCCGACTACGGTCATGTGACGCAGACGGGATTCTTCTATACCGTGCGCGGCACAAAGCAGGAAACGGTTATTTATTGCGGCGACCGTTGGGCGGGCTTTGCCGGCAATGGCAATGGGTTCAACCAGTGGTGTCCCATCAGTTTTGTGAACAATAAGCCCTACTTCAACTCGCTCAGCCAATGGCATCTTGATGCCGAGACGGGCGAATGGTGGGCTGGCCAGGACAACAACTACGTGAAGAACTTCAGTTTCGATGCCGACCGTGTCAACATTCCCAGTGCCAACAAGCCCTCGCAGGCCTATCTGCGCGGATGGACTACATCGGTGAAACGTGGAAACAATGTCGTAATCGGCGGTGCCGATTCTCCAGTTCTCAATGCCAGAAACACT
>CACXUV010000075.1 GCA_902770845.1 uncultured Prevotellaceae bacterium | reverse complement strand
AGTTCGCCCTTTCTGTCCACAGATCCCTGCTCGATGATGTCGTTGCCAGCCACCAGTGTGTAGACCATGTGCACATCGTCGGAAGAGCCCACCTGCAGCGTAACGGGCGTTGCGTCGCCAGGGAACTGCTTGTCGGAAAGGAAGAACCAGTCACGGGTCTCGGCAGCAGGCCGCTTGTCGTCGAGCGAGAACACCACGAAGTCGCGCTCCAGCGTCTCGCCTTCATAGTCGGCCTTCAGCTGGTGCTTGCCGCTCTTCAGCCGTGGCCAGGCAATGGCCGTGTTCGACTGTGCCGACAGCCATTTGCCGCCATCAATCTGATAGCGCACCGTGGCCGCCACATCATTGCCGGCGGCATTCAGCACGTGCAGCTTCAGCGGCGGCATCTGCTCGGCCAGAATCTTGTCGGAAAGGTCGGCCGTGACCACCGTCTTGCGGTTGCCCAGCGGCAACGACAGCTGTCCCTGATGGGTCTCGCCAGCCTGGTCGGTCACGTCGGCCACCACCACGAAATTGTAGAACAGCGGGTGGAGCGACTTTGGCAGCACCAGCGGCATGCTCACCTCGAAGGTGCCATCCTCGCCGGTCACGGCCTCGCCCGAGAAGATGGTCTCATTCTGCTTTGCCGTACCGAAGAATCCGCCCTGCCAGTAGCGATAGTAGCTCATCCACCAGAAGGCCATGCGCCGCTCAACGGTATAGCTGACGCGCGCTCCCTGCACGGGCACGCCGGCATAGCTGCGGGCCGTGGCACGCACGGCGAGCGTGTCGCCATCCCTGTAGTCCTGCTCCACTTTGGGAAACTCCACCTGAAACGTGGGGCGCTTGTATTCCTCCACACGGAAATACTGCGTCTCGTTGCCTATCCTGACACAGAACTGCCCCGTGAGTCCACGGGCCGGCAGGGTGAACTGCGTGGCCACCGTGCCCAGCTCGTCGGCCGTGAGCTGCTTTTCTTCCACCACCTTATAATTAGCATCGCGCAGCTGGGCCGTCACGGTCTTGCCCGGCAGCACCTCATGCTCGAAGCCGTTCTTTGTCTGATACAGGATGGCCGCCACCTGCACCGTCTGTCCGGGCCGGTAGATGGCGCGGTCGGTATAGATGGCCGTGTGCTCCTGAGTATGCTGGTTGTCGTAGTAGCTGAAGTAACCGTAGCCCGACCATTCGGGGCAGCTACGGTCGTCGGCGGTCGTGGCAAAGACGCTGGTGGGCCGTTTGTCCTTGTAAGAGTAAACATACTCGCCGCCCTTGTCGGTGGTGAGCGTGGTGATGGCATTCTGCTTGCGATTGCCCCTGCGCTCCGTGAAGCGCAGCTGTGCGCCCGGCAGTGGCTGGCCCGTGGTGGCATTGACCACCGCAAAGCGTATGCGGTGGTTGGGCAGGTCTTCCTGCAGCACGCGCACGTTGCTCACGAAGAAGAGCGTGCGCGACACCGAAATCTGCGGCTGGCTCTGCACTTCCATCATATAGACGCCCACGGGCAGGGGCTGCAACTGCAGCGTGTCGTTCCACAACTCATAGTCTTTCTTTCCGCTGTAGGCACGCGTCTGCGTCAGTTCGGGCAGCGGCGTGAGCAGCGGCTTCAGCTGCTTGAAGTCTTCTTGGTTCTCGGGTTGCAGCGACGTGTCGCCGTCCACCTTCACCTTATATATTTTTATAGTGAGCTGGTCGATGCCACGCAACTCGTTCAATACAATGTCCTGCTCGCGGTTGGGAATCCACACGCCGTGGGGCAAGGCAACATTGAACTGGCATGCCGTGAGTTCGCGCCGGGCATTGCGCAGCATGTTCATGCGCTCAGTCTTCCACGCGCCCCAGCGGCTCAGTGCCTCATCGATATAGGCCACCTTCTGCTCGGCCGTGGCATCCGTCTGATTGTTCATGAACTCATAGCGCGCGATGACCACCTCGCCACACTCGGGCAGGTCGGCATAGTGCTGGGCCAATGCGTCGAGTTGCTTGATATACTTCGATTCAGCCAGACTTTCACGTTCGTCGGGCTCGTCCAGCGCGTAGAGCTGGCTCATCAGCTGGGCACGGCGGTTGGCAGTGGTCTGGTAGTAGTGGGCCATGGCCTGATATTGCCGCGTCTCCATGCCAATGAGGCTCAGCAGGTCGTCGTCGTAAATCCTGCTGTCGTGCCCTTTCACCACAAAGGGCTCATAGCCATCGGTCTTCACGGCGGCCAGCTCGGCGGGATGGGCCAGGGCCTTGCGGCAATAATCGCCGGCCACACTTTGCCAGTCGTCGCTCAGATCGTTGTTGCTCCTGTATATCTTGGCCAGCACGGCATAGCATACGGCCTGCAAGGGCACATCACTGGTGGCCTCGGCCTGCTGCTGCAGCCGTTCCACGGCCGACTGCAGCGAGTCGGGGCTGACCGTGGCCTGCACGCGTGCCTGCATCAGGCTGGCCTTCAGCAGCTGCCCGTAGGCTCGCTCTTTTCCAGCCTTGTCCACAATCTTCTGCAGGGTCTGCAGCTGCGTCTGCGGCAAATCCTTTTCCTCTGCCTGCTTCACTTGCTTCCACAGGCCGTCGTATGTTTGTCCAAATAGCATCATAGGCATCATGAGCAGGGCCACAATCGTCCCTCTGACATTTTTTTTCATCGTAGGCGTGTTTTTAAATATTTGGGCAAAGATAGTGCATTTTTCTGACATTACGGAGGAAACTTCGTGAAAATATGAAAGTTTAACGGATTGTGGTATTATTTTGACAAAAACTTTCCCGAGATTTCGTTTCTGGTCAGCAAGCTGCCCTTCGGGTCAAAATTTTTGAGTTTTGGGCATTTCCGTAGTTCACTGTGTTACAGCCACTTACAAGCAGCCCCACACGGAGCTGCCTGCAACGGAGCCCCCGTTGCGCTGCAATGGGGGCTCCGTTGTGTTGCAACCGGGCCGCCATTGTGATGCAAAACAGCCCAAACAGCCACACAACGGGGGCCCCGTTGCCTGTCAGCCACTGCCCCACAGGCCCGCAACCGCCACACATCCGCTGCAAAAAGGGCATCAGGCCGCTCTATTTTGCGATTTTTTTTTGTAAAGATTATCGAAACAACCGAGGCCCCATTGCATGCAAGCCTGCCTGACGGGGATGCAAAATTTGTAATAAAAAGCGTTAAAAGCAACGCGCGAATCAGTTTTTTTGAATATCTTTGCACCGAACTACAAAATAACAATGCAGATTATGAAGACACTGAAGAATATCATGATGGCCCTGCTGCTGACAGTCAGCGGCACGGCATTGGCCGACGACTATGCTTATCTGACCATCGACCAGACAGGCGGCGAAACCAGTTTTGCCGTGAGCAACATTGCCAAAATCACCTTCGATGCAAACAACATGGTGCTGCACCTGACCGACGGCACGCAGACCACCCTGCCCCTGGCACAGCTGTCGAAGATGTTCTTTGCCGACAAAGACGCCACGGGCATTGCCACCATTGGCACCCAGCAGTCTGGCATCAGCATCAAGGACGGTGTGCTGCGCGTGAGCGCCGAACAGGGAGCCACCGTGGCCATCTACGACGCTGGCGGACGTGCCGTGCGCATGCTGAAGGCTGGCGAGAAGGAGACCGAAGTGAACCTGAACGGCATGGTGAAGGGCGTCTACATCGTGAAGGTGGGCACCCAGACCAAGAAAGTCATGAACAAATAGCACCGGCACAGGCAGCAACCAGCAACCCAATGGCACAAATAGCAAAACAACTGACCGACCTGATTGGCCACACACCGCTGCTGCAACTGGGCAAGTGGTCGCAGGCCGCAGGACTGAAACAGCCCCTCGTGGCCAAGGTGGAGTTCTTCAACCCCGGCGGCAGCGTGAAAGACCGCATTGCACTGGCCATGATCGAGGACGCCGAACAGCGCGGACTGCTACAGCCCGGAGCCACCATCATTGAGCCCACCAGCGGCAACACCGGCGTGGGACTGGCACTGGTGAGCGCCGTGAAAGGCTACAAGCTCATACTGACCATGCCCGAGACCATGAGCGTGGAGCGCCGCAACCTGGTGAGGGCCTACGGGGCCGAGGTGCGGCTGACACCCGGCAAGGACGGCATGCAGGGGGCCATAGACACAGCCGAGAAGCTGCGCCAGCAAATTCCCGGCAGCATCATCCTGCAGCAGTTTGAGAACCCGGCCAACCCTGCCAGGCACTACGACACCACGGGCAAAGAAATATGGGAGCAATGCGACGGACAGGTTGACGTCTTCGTGGCCGGTGTGGGCACGGGAGGCACCGTGTCGGGCATTGGCCGCCGACTGAAGGAGCTGAACCCCAGCGTGAAGGTGGTGGCCGTGGAGCCCAAGTCGTCGCCCGTGCTGAACGGAGGCCAGAGCGGCCCCCACAAGATTCAGGGCATCGGCGCGGGCTTTGTGCCCAAGACCTACGACGGCACCGTGGTAGACGAGGTGTTCGACGTGGAGAACAACGACGCCATTCGCACCAGCCGCCAGCTGGCCCAGCAGGAAGGACTGCTCGTGGGCATATCGGCCGGAGCAGCCGTGTTTGCCGCTGCAGAGATTGCCCGCCGTGCCGAGAACCAGGACAAGCGCATCGTGGTGCTGCTGCCCGACACGGGCGAACGCTATCTGAGCACCGTGCTCTATGCCTTCGACGAATATCCGCTCTGAACAATAAAAACAACCATGACAAACGGGACGATGCCCTTTTGCAGCATCGTCCCGTTTGCGTGCCAGCAGACACGGCCCACAGGACAATGCGCTATGAAAGAACACCATCAAGCGAGCAAAACCACACTTTTTGCTCAAAAAATTTTGAAAAATGATTTTTTTCTTGTACTTTTGCGAGCAACTAACACCATCAGAATGAGGTCATTATCACGGATAATCGTTCTGACTGCACTTTTGACAGGCATCCTGCCCAGCTGTTTGCAGGCAAAAAACGATTCGCTCAGCATCTATACCGCAGATCGCAAACTCATCTATGAGGATGCATGGGACTTGTGGCCCTATGCCTTCCTGAACGAGCACGGCGAGGCCGAAGGCTTCAACGTGGAACTGGTCAGGATGATCATGAAAGAAATAGACCTGCCCTACGAAATAAGACTGAAGGCACGACACGACGTGCTGGACGACATGAAGGAGGGACGCGCCGACCTGACACTGGGCATGGAGGCTCCCTTCCACAATCAATACGGACAATACGGAAAGGCCGTCATCCAGCTGTTCACACACAGCGTGGTGACACCCAAGGACAAACCCGTGGTCATTCACACGCTGAACGACCTGAAAGACCACACTGTGTGGATGCACACCAACAGCTTCAGCCACAACCTGATGAAACAAAACGGATGGGAGCAGAACCTTGTGCTCTATGACGACATGAAGGAAGCGGTGCTCGACCTGAGCAAGAAGCAGGACGGACAGATTGTGTGGAACACGGCTTCGCTGAAGTGGCTCATCAGAATGTGCCAGACCGACAACCTGCAACTGACGCCTGTGGACATGCCTCATGGGGCCTACCGCTTCATATCGGCCAACAAGAACCTGCTCGATGCCATCGACCTGGCATTCAATGAAATAGAGTCGGACAACGAGCTGAACAACCTGAGAAACAAATGGTTCTACCCCGAGCGCACCGAAACCGGCATACCATCGTGGATCTGGTATCTGGCGGGGGGCATCGCCTTCCTGGCACTGGTGCTCATCTACTTCTACTTCTACTACCGCAAACTGGAACGACAGCTCATCAAGCTGGGCATTCAGCGCAACAAGCGACTGGCGCTCATCCTGCAAGTGAGCCACGTGAGGTTCTGGACCTACGACGTGGCCACACAAACCTTTACATGGATGGACAAGAAAGGACAGCCACAGCACCAGTACAGCATCATGGAGTTTGCCCGCCGATACAACTCCGACGACTTTGAACGGCTGTGCCAGGGGCTCAAGAAACTGACCAGCATGGAGGAAAAACAGGTGACGCTGGACGTCAACGCACACGACGAGGAAAAAAACAAGCAGAAACGCGAATACATCATCACGCTTTCGGTGCTGCGCTACGAAAACAACAAGCCCACGGTGATCATCGGAACCAAGCACGACGTGACCGATGAACGCGAAAGACAGCGCAGAACCAAGCAGAAACTGCTGAGATACCAGTCGATTTTCCACACAGCCATGGTCGATATGGTCTACTTCGACGAGCAGGGCTACGTGGTCGACATGAACGAACGCGCACGCCTGTCGTTCAAAGCAACGCTGCGCGACGCCATGTTGCACAAAGTGAACGTGGCCGACTGCCTGGACGAGCCTACCTACCGCATCAACGACTATTTCTACGCCACCCAGGTGAAGGGCAACCAATATGGCATGGCCTACTACGAAAGACAAATCACGCCCGTGTTCGACAAGAACAACAAGCTGCTGGGCATCTTTGGAACAGGACGCGACGTGTCGGAAGTGGTGCACACCTACCACCACATTCAGGAAGGCATGCAGAAACTGCAGAAAGCCACCAAGGAGGCCACCGACTACGTGAGCAACATCAACTATGCGCTGGGCGTGGGCGGCGTGCGCATGGCCAACTACTCGCCCGAAAGCCACACACTGACCATCTACAGCGGCATGAACACCGTGCAGCTGGCCCTCACACAGTCAAGGTGCATGACGCTCATCGACGAAACATCGAAGCGAACGGCCATGCGCACACTGAACAGCATGGACAGCCGCACCGGCAATGCCATCGATGCCGTGATCAAAACCGTGATCAGACCACGCGCTGCCAGGGACAACACCTTCAGCAACCGGCAAAAAGGCATGCCACTCTACCTGCACTTCAGATTCGTGCCCATACACGACGAGCAAAACCGCGTGACCAGCTACTTCGGACTGTGCCGCGACATCAGCGAAGTGAAGAACACGGAACTGCAACTGGAAAAGGAAACCGAACGCGCACAGGAAGTGGAAAACCTGAAGAACTCGTTCCTGAGAAACATGAGCTACGAAATACGCACGCCGCTGAATGCCGTCGTGGGCTTCTCGGAACTGTTCCAACAGGAGCATACGCCCGAAGACGAAGAGATTTTCATCGACGAGATAAAAGCCAACTCGGAACACCTGCTGAACCTCATCAACGACATCTTGTTCCTGTCGCGACTGGACGCCCACATGATCGAAATCAACAAGCAACCAATTGACTTTGCACAGACTTTTGAAGGCCACTGCCACATTGGCTGGACCAACGCACAGAAGGAGGGCGTGCGCTACGTGGTGGAAAACCACTACGAACAGCTGGTGGTCGACATTGACGACACCAACATGGGGCGCATCATTGAACAAATAGCGGCCAACGCCGCCGAACACACCAGCAGCGGAACCGTGAGGGCACGCTACGACTACATTGGCGGCAAGCTCATGATTGCCATCGAAGACACGGGCTGCGGCATGTCGAAGAACACGCTGTCCCACATCTACGAGCGCTTTACATCCGGCATAAACAACGGAACAGGACTGGGACTGCCCATCTGCAAGGAGCTGGCCGAGCAAATGGGAGGCACCATCGACATCAGCTCTGAAAAGGGAAAAGGCACCACCGTGTGGATCACCATGCCCTGCACAGCCACCGCGATTGACAGGAAAAAGGAAATTTGAAACCGCTAACACAAGCATAAACAGCATGCAGCATTGTTCGCTTACATATATAAATAAGGTGGAAAAACAGACCCGACGCCTGCTGGCCATCTGCCTGCTGGCTCTCAGTGCCATCACGGCAAGGGCACAGCTGTCGGAAAAATTCACTGCCGACAGGCCGCTCGTGATTGTGAGCGACATTGAGTTTCCGCCCTACGAGTTCGGCAACACCTATGGCGAAGCAACAGGATTCAACATCGACGTGCTCCACGCCATACTCAACCAAATGCGCATTCCCCACAAATTTGTGATGAAGGAATGGAGCCAGGCCAGCCAAATGTTTGAAGACAAAGAGGCCGACCTGATTCTGGACCCCATCTACAAATTCAACACTCAGCCCTATTTCTCGTCGCGCAGCATCCTGAACTACTACAAGATCAAGGTGGCATCGCGCAAGGACACACCCCCCATCAGGTCGTTCGAACAACTCAGAAATGCCAGCAACGTGGTCATCAAGTCGCACGACATTGCCTCGCAAAAGGTCATGGAGAGCATCGCACCCGAACTGCAGACACACCCGCACACAGCACAAGACGCACTGGCAGGACTGGCTAACGGCAAGTATAAGTACTTCGTCTGGGGAGAAGAGCCGCTGAAATGGAAAATAAAAGAGCTCAACCTGGAAAACGAAATCACCATCAACGAAATAGACATTCCGGCCGGCGAGGTGCATTTCGTGGGCTACGACAGCGACCTCATCAACAGAATAGACGACCAATACGCCCGTCTGGAGCAAAAGGGCGAACTGGAAAAAATACACGACAAGTGGTTCAATCCCGAGAGAATACACAACGACACGTCGCCAGTGGCCATCTACGTCACCGTGGGCATCTTGCTGCTGGTGCTGATTCTCGGCCTGGTCAACAGGCTCATACGACGCAGGGTGAAAGCTGCTGCAAGCAAGAACGACGACCTTGCCAACATGATGCAGCAGGCACTGCACATGGGCAACTACTACGTGGTGACATACAACGTGAAGCACAAATCATTTACCGACCTACACGGAAAACTGCTCGACGCTGCACAAACAACCATGGAACAGCTGCTCTGCCACATTCATCCCGACGACCAGCACAACTTTGAGAACGAGATAAGAAACATTGCCAGCGGCGAAAAGAAAGCCTGCGAAATGGTGCTGCGCTGGAAGGGCAACGACACCACGGCTGCACAAAACTGGCAATACATGCACTTCTACACCATTGCCGAACTCGACGAGGATGGCCGTCCGAACTACATCGTGAACACCATTCAGAACATCACGAATGAGTATGAGCAGGAAAGAAAAGAAAGCGAACTGGCCAGCAAGTACGTAAGAATTTTCGATTCAACGCTCGTTGCCATGTCGTTCTACGACAAAAAGGGAAAACTGCTGGACATGAACAGCAACATGTGCAAGCTATGCGAAGTGGACGATGACCTGAGAAGCATATATTTCAGCACACCCCTGGTCGAGGTGCCCATGCTGCATGGAGAATTCGACCCACTTTCCCGTGATGTCTTCATTGTGTGCCACCGCATGCACAATCCTGAAAAAGGCATCGATAAATTCGTTGAGACACGCATTCTGCCCCTGTATGAAGGCAACGAACTGCAATACTACATTGTCACCGCACGCGACATCACGGCTGAACGGGCCATGTACATTGAGCAACGGCAGCACGACAAGGAGCTGCACCAGGCCAACAACACCATCAAGCGATATGAGGAAGAACTGCTCTACGTGCTGGAAAACAGCCAGATGTGGGTGTGGCGTTCCGACGTGAGCAAGCAACGCATCACCTTCTCACGCTCGCTCCATGTGGTAGATTTTGAACTTTCATTCGAAGAATACATTGCCAACCTGTATGACGACGAAAACAGACAGCAGGCATTGAAAGCCTTCGGCAACATGGAGGGAATCGACACCACCTTCAACATCACCCTGCACTTCCGCCAATCGCCAATGGGGCTCAGCAACTTCTGGGCAACCACCAGCGGTCTGCCCACTTACGACGAGCATGGAAAAGTGACCGGACACTACGGCGTGGTGCGCGACGTGACGCCTTTAATGGAGGCTCAGGAAAAACTGAGACAAGAAACCAACCGCGCAGAGGACTCTGGAAAACTGAAGAGCGTGTTCCTGGCCAACATGACACACGAAATACGCACGCCACTGAATGCCATCGTGGGCTTCAGCGACCTGCTGAAGGTAATCGACTCGACCGAAGACCGACATGAGTTCATACGCATCATACGCAACAACTGCGACATGCTCATCCGACTCATCAACGACATCATTGAGGCATCGAACATGAACCAGGGACCACTGGCCATCGAGGCCGACGATGTGGACTGGGCCGTGGCCTTCAACGACATTTGCCAGACACTGGCTCAGCGCGTGCAGGAACCTGGCGTGGAATTTATCGTGGACAATCCTTACAAAAACTTCCGCACACACCTTGACAAGGGCCGACTGCAACAAGTGATCACCAACTTTACGACCAATGCCGTGAAATACACACATGAAGGACACATCAAGGTGGGCTACAGGTATGAAAACGGCGGAATCTACATGTATTGCGAAGACACTGGTGCCGGCATTCCAAAGGAGAAGCAAGGCGCCGTGTTCGAGAGGTTCGTCAAGCTGAACGACTACGTGCAAGGCACCGGACTGGGCCTCAGCATCTGCAAAAGCATTGCCGACCGATGCGGCGGACGCATCGGGGTGGAGAGCGAAGGACTGGGACACGGCTCAACGTTCTGGATATGGATTCCCTGCGAACAGCTGCCGACCGGCCCCAACACGCCAAGCCCTCTGCCGTGAACAGGCCCCCCACTAAATCTGCATCATAAACACCTAAGACTATGCAAAAGAGCAAATACATGCTGGCCAGCGAGCGCGACTGCCAATGGGGACTCACCGTAACCACCATTGGCTATGAAGAGATTGCGCCCGGCGACGCCTACCCCACCAAAGGCCATGCCGACGGATACTACTTTGAACTGGAGAAAGGACGCACCCTGAACGAATATCAACTGCTCTACAATCCAGAGGGCGAAGGCATCTTCCACAGTGCCAGTGTGGCCGAGGCTCGCTTGCAGCCAGGCGACATGTTTCTGCTGTTTCCCGGCGAATGGCACTCCTACCACCCCCTTTCCGACAAGGGGTGGAAGAGCTTCTGGATTGGCTTCAAGGGCCGCAACATGGACGACCGCATCAAGGCTGGCTTCCTGTCGCCGCAAAAGCCCATCTACCACGTGGGCTTCAGCGATGCCATCGTTCATCTCTACAGGCAGGCCTACCTGTCGGCCATTGAAGAGGCTGCCTACTCGCAGCAACTCATGGCCGGCATTGTGAACCACCTCATTGGCATGATGTATTCGCTGGAGCGCACCAAGCAGTTCATGTCGCGCAGCCAGGCCCATGTCGACATGATCAACAAGGCCCGACTGCGCATCCGCGAATCGCTCGAAAGCTCGCTCACCATTCAGCAGGTGGCTGAAGAAATGGGCGTCAGCTACAGCAATTTCCGCAAACTGTTCAAGGAGTACACCGGGCTCTCGCCTGCCACCTACCAGCAAGACCTGCGCCTGCAGCGAGCCAAGGAGTTGCTGTCAACCACCAACATGAGCATCAAGGAAATTGCCTACAGGCTGAACTTCGATTCACCCGACTATTTCTCGGCCAAATTCAAGATTAAGACCGGCCGTCGTCCCAGCGAACTGCGCGACCTGTAAAGATGCTACGCGACAGTCATTAAAAAAAGAGCAATGCCATTGCTGCCCCAACAACAAGCAGCAATGGCATTGCTCTTTTTCTGAAAACTACTCTCTCAGAGTAAAGTTCTTTCCGTCAGAACACCGTCTTTTCCAGCCAGTAGCAGCCAATGCCGGCCACATAGCCCAGGAAGGCAATCCATGTGATCTTCTTCATATACCAGCCAAAGGTAATCTTCTCCAGGCCCATGACCACCACGCCGGCTGCCGAACCAATGATGAGCATGGAGCCGCCCACACCGGCACAGTAGGCCAGCAACTGCCAGAAAATGCCGTCTACGGCCATGTCGCCCGCAGCCTGCACCGGATACATGCCCATGCATCCAGCCACCAGCGGCACATTGTCTACAATGCTCGAGAGCACACCAATGATGCCCGTGACCAGGTAGTGATTGCCCTCGAACACGGTGTCGAGGCCCTGTCCCAGCATGGTCAGCACACCAATGGTCTCCAGACACGCCACAGCCATGAGGATGCCCAGGAAGAACAGGATGGTGTCCATGTCGATGCGCGACAGCATCTTCGACACACGCTTCTGCGTGCAACGATTATCGGCCGTGTCTTCACACCCCTGATGAATGCGCATATAAAACACCTCCGTCACCGTCCACAGCACACCCAGCACCAACAGGATGCCCACAAACGGCGGCAGATGGGTGATTGTCTTGAAGATGGGCACAAAAATCAGACCGCCCACGCCCAGGAAGAAGATGGCTTTGCGCTGAGCAGCCGACAAGTCGCCCGCCTCTTCCAGCACCACGGTTTCCTCCACCGGCACCAGGTCGCCCTTCAACTGCAACGACAGCACATAGGCAGGAATGACCATCGACACCAGCGAGGGAATGAAAATCTCGGTAATCACGCCCAGTGCCGTGATCACGCCCTTGTTCCACAGCATGATGGTGGTCACGTCGCCAATGGGCGAGAAGGCCCCACCGCTGTTGGCTGCAATCACCACCAGGGCGGCATAGATCAGGCGATCCTGCTTGTCGCCCACCAGCTTGCGCAGAATCATGATCATCACAATCGAGGTGGTCAGATTGTCAAGGATGGCCGAGAGAATGAAGGTCATGAAGGCAATGCGCCACAGCAGCGCCCGCTTCGACTTGGTCTTCAGCGTGTCACGCACAAAATTGAAGCCACCATTTTGGTCCACCAATTCCACAATGGTCATGGCGCCCATCAGGAAAAACAGGGTGGTGGCCGTTG
>CACXUV010000074.1 GCA_902770845.1 uncultured Prevotellaceae bacterium | reverse complement strand
TGCTGTTTCCGCCCTGCCGCTCGGTCTGAAGAGCGCTTTGCTTGCAAAGAAGTATGATGCTCAGACACTGCAAACCATATACTTAGCACCAGTAAACCATATACTTAGCACCAGTAAACCATATAGTGACACAACGAAAAACCACATCGTTATGAACCAGAAAGAATGTACCACCCTCTGCTATAAGATTGTCTTCACTTTGATTGAAGAAATAATGAAGATAAAAATGGATGAAGGGAGGATGCCCTACTTTACGGCAACCTCCCTTCACGCTTATAGGAATGTTCCCCTCAAAGGAATCTACAGCGTTACGCCGTTCTTGAAGATAGAGATTTCGCGATAACCATTTTCTTCGTTGCGTGTCTTCTCGCCTGAAGCCACTGCCAGTACCTTGTCGATAAATTCAGGCACCAGTTCCTCCATGGTACGGCCTTCAACCAGCTGGCCAGCAGAGAAGTCCACCCAGCCTGGCTTACGCGCTGCCAATGTGGGGTTGGTGGCAATCTTCATTGTGGGCACAAAGGTGCCAAAGGGCGTACCGCGACCCGTAGTGAAGAGCACCAGATGACAGCCGCACGAAGCCAAGGCAGTGGAAGCTACAAGGTCGTTGCCAGGAGCCGAGAGCAAATTGAGTCCATTGGCCTGCAGTCTGTCGCCATACTCCATGACACCACTCACGGGGGCGCGTCCGCACTTCTGCGTGCAGCCCAGGGCCTTGTCCTCAAGCGTAGAGATGCCACCAGCCTTGTTGCCCGGCGAGGGATTCTCACCCACAGGTTCGCCATGCGAAAGGAAGTACTCCTTGAAGTTGTTGATGAGCGACACGGTCTGATCGAACAGCTCACGTGTCTCGCAACGGTTCATCAGAATGGTCTCGGCACCAAACATCTCGGGCACCTCGGTGAGCACGCTGGTGCCACCTTGGGCCACAAGCCAGTCGCTGAACTCGCCCACGAGCGGATTGGCCGTGATGCCCGAGAAGCCGTCGCTGCCGCCACACTTCAAGCCTACGCGCAGCTTTGACACTGGAACATCCTGACGCATGTCACGGCTGGCAATGGCATAGAGCTCGCGCAGCACCTGCATGCCTGCCTCCACCTCGTCGCCTTCTACCTTCTGCGTGACCAGCAGACGAATGCGGTCCTTGTCATAGTCGCCCAGCATCTCCATGAACTGATCGGGCTGGTTGTTCTCGCAGCCCAGTCCCAGTACCAGCACAGCACCGGCATTGGGGTGCAGCACAATGTCGCGCAGCACCTTGCGGGTGTTCTCATGGTCGCCCGAGAGCTGCGAGCAGCCAAAATTGTGATGCCAGGCGTAGATGCTGTCAACGTCTTTGCAGCCCGTTTCCACGCTCAACTGCTTGGCCAGACGCTCGGCAATGCCATTGACACAACCAACGGTGGGCACAATCCAAATCTCGTTGCGCACTCCCACCTGGCCGTCTTTGCGGAGATAGCCCTTAAAGGTGCGGTTCTCCTTGGCTATGCCAAGCTGCTCTTTCACAGGATTGTATGTATAGTCGAGCGTGCCCGAGAGATTGGTCTTCAGATTGTTCTCGTTCACCCACTCGCCAGCCTTCAGGTCTTTGCGGGCATGGCCAATGGGGTAGCCGTATTTGATGATGTCCTGGCCCTCTTTCACATCGCGCAGCAGCACTTTATGACCGGCGGGCACGTCTTGTGCCAGCACCACGCGCTCGCCGCCCACTTCGATGACGTCGCCTTTTTTCTTTGCAACGAGGCAGACCACCACTGAGTCTGCAGGATTAATTTTCAGAAATGTAGTTTGCATAGATAAATAGAATATTTGTTTTAGTTTGTTCTACGATAAAAATCAATGTTCTCGCGCGTGAGCAACTCGATGGGCATGTAGTTCACGGGTGTCACCTCTTTCTTCATCACGATTGCGTCGAAAAGTGTCCACACGCACGAAAAGCCCTGCATGTAGGCATGTTGGGCCAGCAAGAACGATATGCTGCCCTGGCGCACGCACTCAGCATTCTTGGGCACCATGTCGTAGCCCATGATCTGAACATCGCGACGGTTGCTCTTTTGCAGAAACTCGCCCACAATGTGAGCCTTGCTGTTGAAAGTAATGCAGTGGTGTATCTGCGGATGCTCCTTGAAGAATTTCTCCAGCGTGGCCTCATAGGTGTTGGGCTTGTCCCACGGTAGGTCTACCTCGAGGATGCCCACGTCGGGGAAATGGTCCATCATGTAGTGTCGGAACCCAGTCTCGCGGTTGATTTGCTGTTTGGAGCCCACCTGTCCGTTCTTGAGCAGCTTCATGAGCATGATTTCTTTCTCTTTCGAAGCAATGAGCATGAGCATGCGCGCTGCAAAGTAGCCACTCTGGAAAGAGTCTTGTCCATAGAACGACAGCGGCTTGAGGTCGGGCATGTAGGAGTCGAGCAGGATGAATGGTATTTGTCGTGCGTGCAACTGGTCGGTGAATTGGCGCGTGGCCTCCAGCGTGCTTGGAATGACAATCACACCGTCGGGTTGCTCGTTCAGGCACTCCTTGGCCGTCTTGAGAAAACTGGCCGCATTGAAACGTTCATAGTACATGATGCTAAGCGACACGCCAAAGTCGCGTCTCGAAGCCGTGCCGTCCGTAGCACCTTCTTCCACCTCGTCCCAGTAGGCTTCGTTCTCATGGCTGGGAATGACGAGAAAAAACTTGTAGTCCTTGTTATAGGCCAGGGCCGAGGCATACATGTTGGGCTGATAGTCCATCTCGGCAAGTGCCTTCTCCACCTTCTCCCGGGCCGACTTTGAAACGTTGGGACGCTCGTGCAGCACGCGGTCTACGGTGCCCACACTGACACCCGCTCGTTGCGCAATGTCCTTGATTCTGATTTTGTCTGATGCCATCGCGTTTATTTATTTTTATGCAAAAGTACACATTATTATGGAAAAAGCAAGCGTTTTTTGAAAAGAATGACACAAAACATGCTGAAAATTCTGTTTTATTGAGTAATTTTGCACAAAAATTCATATCAACCACATGTAACCATGTACAAGCAAACAGCCATCATTGTGGCCTTTTTCACGGCCATAAATATCTATGCCATCACGAACAACGACCAGCAACTGGCATCGCTGAACAGCCAAATAGACAGGGCTGCCAAAGCACACGACATTTCAGAAGAGAGCGAAGCAAGACTGCAGCGCATTTGTTTCTTCTACAATGAAGACCTGAACGACTCGATAGACCTGCAGGCACCCATCGACATGGACTTCGACCGCAATCACCAGCTGTGGGAGAACTACTACATGACGTGGAACCATCTGACCAACAGCCTGATATTCAGAGGAAAAGTGAATACAGGACTGCGCGAGCTGCAGAAGATGCACGACGACGCTGTGAAGCGCAACGAGCACTTCGGCATGGGCGTGGCCTACTATGGCATG
Organism: uncultured Prevotellaceae bacterium; assembly: GCA_902770845.1. Lineage (GTDB taxonomy): Bacteria > Bacteroidota > Bacteroidia > Bacteroidales > Bacteroidaceae > Prevotella. The sequence goes on along the minus strand of CACXUV010000074.1, from coordinate 26,850 downwards.
GGCAATGCCTACATCAACATGGAGCGATATGACGATGCCGAAAGATCGTATGTAAAGAGTCTGAAGCAGCTGAACATGGTAGATTCGGTGCCGGCCATCATCAACGATGTGTACTCCTACTACTGCGACGTGCTAAAGGACCAGAAGAAGTTCGACAAAATGCTGGGTGTCATTGACCAATGGCGCAAGGCTCAGCAACAAATATTGGAGCGACAAAAGAAAAACGCTGCCTCAACGGAAGAAGTGAACCACGTTTGGACGGCTTATCTGCACATTGCCAGCGCACAGGCATATCTGGGATTGAACCAACTGGAAGAGGCATCGCACGAACTGAACACCGTGGAGCTGAATGCCAACGACGAAGAATACATCTACCTGAGCTTGCTGTACTATCGCGCCCAGCTCTATCTGCAGCAAGGCAACTACACCAAGGCTCTGCAGCTGAACTCTGCACGACTTCGCATGAGCGAAGGTCAGAGCGACGTGTCGTCGCCCGTGCTCATTCGCCGACAAAGGGTGGAAATACTGAAGAAGCTGAACATGTTTGAAGAGGCCACCCAGGTATACGAACAGATGTTCAGGCTGAAGGACTCGTTCAACACCCGTTCCATGCGCGACCAGATCAACGAGCTGAACACGCTCTTCGGCGTAGACGAACTGGCCATGCAGCACAAGCTGTCTCGCTCGCGCTACATGACGGCTGCTGCCCTGGCTGTGGGCACGTTGCTAGCGCTCTTCATGATATATTGGTATGTGACCTCACGCCGTCTGCGCCGCAAAAACGAAGAGCTGGTCATAGCCCACGAACAGGCCCAGGAGTCATCGCGCATGAAGACCCAGTTCATTCAGAACATGTCGCATGAAGTGCGCACACCGCTGAACATACTGAGTGGATTCTCGCAGATTTTGAGTCTTTCGAACGATAACCTGACCGAAGAACAGAGAAAAGAGGCCGGTGAGAAAATTGTGGAGAACACCAACCGCATCACCAAACTGATAGACCATCTGTTGGCCCTGGCCGAGTCGGACAGTCGCACCATAATTGAGAGTAGCGAGCTGGTTTCATGCAACCAGCTGTGCCGTCAGGCCATCTTGCAAAGTGGAGTGGCTGAAACCATAAACAGGAAATTTGAGTTTGAGACACAGTTGGCTGATAATGAACAAATTAAGACAAATTTAGAATATGTAGTCAGGTCATTGGGCAGGCTGTTGGAGAACGCAGTGAAGTTCTCGCCCGAAGATAGCACTATCAAGCTTTCGTGCCAGTGGCATGGAAAGCTGTTGCTCATAGCCGTGGAGAACGACATCGTGAACCCCATTCCGGTCAACGAAGCCGAGCATATCTTTGAACCTTTCGTGCAGCTCGACGACTTCCATGAGGGAGTGGGCGTGGGACTGTCGGTAAGTCGCAACGTGATACGCCGACTGGGGGGCGACATCAAACTCGACACCAACTACGCACAGGGGGCTCGCTTCGAGCTCACTCTGCCACGATAGCCCACCGCATTTTCTGCACGACAAAAGACGACATGGATGGGGCTGGGAAGCCAAAAAAGCACAAATAACACCACAATTTATACTCTTTTCACATCCCAGCACTCAAAGATTTCAGTTATTTTTAGTAATTTTGCAGCCAATTATGCAATATACATTTGAAATGAGTGACAATCAGAACAGCAAGTCGTTCTCGATGATTGCCGATTTCGACGGCGATTTCTCCGACTTCACCAATGTAAACACACCCGACGAGGTGCCCATCCTGCCAGTCAGGAACTTGGTTCTTTTTCCAGGCGTTGTTTCTCCCATACTCATCGGGCGCGAATCGAGCCTTACGCTCGTGAAACGGGCTGAGAAGAAAAATCTGATCATTGGTATAGTGTGCCAAAAAGATCCGGAAGTAGAGAATCCTGTGACAGACGATCTTTATGAGTATGGTGTCTTTGCCCGTGTCATCAAGCAGCTCACCTTGCCCAATGGAAACGTGACCGCTATCGTGCAGGGACTGGGGCGAATGCATCTGCTGAAAATAACATCTTCCACCCCCTATCTCATGGGACATGTGGAGCCTTCGCAGGAAGAGACACCCGACAAGCGCGACCGTGAATGGAAAACGGCCATGAACGACCTGCGGCAAATGACCAAAAATTACGTGGAGCTGGCCGAAGACATACCCGACGAAATGACGTATGCTGTGAACAACATACATAACGATGAAATGGCGCTCAACTTCATTTGCTCGAACATGCCCTTCACCATCAAGGACAAAATCGAATTGTTGTCGGCATTCTCGCTGAAGGAGCGTCTCTTCAATGCCATGAAAGCCCTGAACCGTGAAATAAACCTGCAGAACCTCAAGGCCAACATTCGCAACAAGACACGTGAGGACATTGACGAGCAACAGAAGAACTACTTCCTGCAACAGCAAATCAAGAACTTGCAGGCAGAAATAGGCAATGAGGGCTCACCCGAAAAGGCCGCACTCCTGGAAAAAGCCATCAACAAGAAATGGTCGGAAGAAACAGAAGAGCTGTTCTACCGCGAGATAGAAAAGCTGGACCAGCTGGCACCGCAGTCGCCCGACTACAACGTGCAGCTCACCTATCTGCAGACTTTCGTGGCTTTGCCCTGGAACGAGTACACACAAGATGACCTGAACCTGGTTCGCGCACAGAAGATTCTGGACAAGGACCACTATGGCATGGAAAAGGTGAAGGAGCGCATTCTGGAACACATGGCAGTGCTCTCGCTGCGCGGCGACCTGAAGAGTCCCATCATCTGCCTCTATGGTCCTCCAGGAGTGGGCAAGACCAGTTTGGGCAAGTCGGTTGCTTCGGCCATGAAAAGAAAATACGTGCGCATATCGTTGGGCGGTTTGCACGACGAAGCCGAGATTCGTGGCCACCGTCGCACCTACATCGGTGCCATGCCCGGACGCATCATCAAGAGTATTCAGAAACCCGCATCGGCCCTGCTGGAGGTGCTCGACCCTGAGCAGAATACGGCCTTCCACGACAACTACCTGGACGTGGACTACGACTTGTCGAAAGTGCTCTTCATTGCCACGGCCAACAACCTGTCTACCATTCCACGCCCCCTACTCGACCGCATGGAGATTATCGAGGTGAGTGGCTACATTACGGAAGAGAAAATTGAGATTGCCAAGCGTCATCTGGTGCCACGCGAACTGGAAAACACGGGACTGAACACCATCAAGCCCAAGCCCACGTTCAACAAAGCTGCCATCGAGAAGATTATTGAGCAGTACACACGCGAAAGTGGCGTGAGGCAACTGGAAAAACAGTTGAACAAGGCGCTGCGCAAACTGGCCTACAAGCACCAGATGGGCACCGAAGACCACTTGAACACCAAGATCACGGCAGACAGCCTCGAAGGACTGTTGGGCAAGCCACCTTTCTATCGCGACATCTATCAGGGCAATGCCTATGCAGGCGTGGTCACCGGATTAGCATGGACCAGCGTAGGGGGCGAGATCCTTTTCATCGAAACATCGCTTTCGAAGGGAAAGGGATCGAAACTCACACTCACGGGCAACCTGGGCGACGTGATGAAGGAGAGCGCCGTGCTGGCTCTGGAATATGTGAAGGCCCATGCCGACGTGTTGGGCATTGACTATCGCATCTTCGACAACTGGAACATTCACATTCACGTTCCCGAAGGGGCCACACCCAAGGACGGCCCTTCGGCTGGCATCACCATTGCCACCTCGATTGCATCGGCCCTTACCCAACGCAAGGTGCGCAAGAACACGGCCATGACGGGTGAGATTACGCTGCGCGGAAAAGTGCTGCCTGTGGGAGGCATCAAGGAAAAGATTCTGGCAGCCAAGCGTGCTGGCATTACCGACATTGTGATGTGTCGCGAAAACGAGAAAGACATTCTCGAAATTCCCGAACTCTACCTGAAAGGTGTCTCCTTCCACTATGTGGAAAATGTGCAGGATGTATGGGCATTTGCACTCACCAAGGAAATTGTGGATAACCCCATATCGTTCGAAATACCCGACGAGCAGAAAGAGAAAAAACACAATGAAGTTTGAACTGCAACACAACGATCCCTACAGTGACGCCCGCACAGGACTGATCACTACCGACCACGGACAGATAAAGACTCCCATCTTCATGCCCGTAGGCACGTGTGGCAGCGTGAAGGGGGTGCACTTTCAGGAACTGCGCGAGCAGGTGAAGGCACAAATCATCCTGGGCAACACCTATCATCTGTACTTGCGTCCCGGACTTGAAGTGCTACGCAACGCGGGGGGGCTGCATAAGTTCAATACATGGGACCGCCCCATCTTGACCGATTCCGGAGGCTTCCAGGTGTTTTCGCTCACGGGCATCAGAAAACTGCGTGAGGAAGGCTGCGAGTTTCGCAGTCATATCGACGGGTCGAAGCACATCTTCACCCCTGAAAATGTGATGGACACGGAACGCATCATCGGAGCCGACATCATGATGGCACTCGACGAGTGTCCTCCAGGGCAGAGCGATTATCAGTATGCCAAGAACTCGTTGGGACTCACCCAACGCTGGCTGGACCGCTGCATCAAGCGATTCAATGAGACCGAACCTCTCTACGGCCACCACCAGGCCCTGTTCCCCATCGTGCAGGGCTGCACCTTCAAAGACTTGCGCCGTGAAGCCGCAAAATATGTGGCCGACAAAGGAGCCGAGGGCAACGCCATTGGCGGACTGGCCGTGGGCGAACCTACCGAGGTGATGTATGAGATGATCGAGGTGGTCAACGAGATTCTGCCCAAAGACCGCCCTCGCTACCTCATGGGAGTTGGCACACCGCAGAACATACTGGAAGCCATTGAGCGCGGTGTTGACATGTTCGACTGCGTCATGCCCACCCGTAATGGCCGAAATGCCATGCTCTTCACCTACCAAGGCACTATGAACATGCGCAACAAGAAATGGGAACAGGACTTTTCGCCTATCGACCCTGAAGGATGTTTGGTAGACCAGATTCACACCAAGGCATATCTACACCACCTGTTCAAGGCCCAGGAGCTACTGGCTTTGCAAATTGCCTCTATCCATAACCTGAGTTTCTACCTGCGGCTTGTGGGCGATGCCCGCTCACATATAGAGAAAGACGACTTCACCCAATGGAAACGGTCGGTCATCGACAACCTGGGAAAAAGAATATGAACATCAGGGCTCTGGCACAGAAAGGCATCAAGACTCCACTCCAGGTCGCCTTGCGACAGGGACGGCGAATGAAGTCGATGTTCACGCTCAGACATCTGGGAGTGAAACTGCTCGACTGGTATATCATCAAGAAGTTCATTGGCACCTATATCTACGCCATTGCACTCATTATCTCGATTGCCATCGTCTTCGATTTTAATGAGCACATGTCGAAGTTTGCCACCAACCATGCACCATGGCGCGCACTTGTCTTCGACTACTATGCCAACTTCGTGCCCTATTTTGCCAACCTGTTCTCGCCACTCTTCGTGTTCATTGCCGTGATCTTCTTCACCTCGAAACTGGCTGGCAACTCAGAGATTATTGCCATGCTGGCCAGTGGCACCAGTTTCAAGCGGCTGCTACGCCCCTACATGCTGTCGGCTGCACTCATTGCCATTGTCAACTTCTACCTGGGTGCCTACGTCATTCCACAAGGAACGGTAATCAGGCAAAACTTCGAGGCACAATACAAGAACAGCAAGAAGATAACCACAGCACAAAACGTTCAGCTGCAGGTGGCACCTGGCGTAATTGCCTACATTCAGACCTATGACAACGTGCTGAAGCGAGGGTATGGATTCTCGCTCGACAAGTTTGAGAAGAAGAAGGTGGTGAGCCACATGACGGCCAACATCATTCAATACGACACCATTGCCGACGAGCGCTACCACTGGAAGGCATATAATTATAAGGTACGTACGCTGAAAGGACTGAGAGAGCATATAGAAACAGGATCGGAACTCGACACGCTCATCATGATGGAGCCCATGGACCTAGTGTTCTCAAAAGGTCAACAAGAGACCTACACATCGCCCGAATTGCTGCGTTACATCAGCAAGCAGAAAGACCGTGGCTCGCAAAACGTGGTGCAATACGAAGTGGAATATCACAAACGCATTGCCACATCGTTTGCCTCGTTCATACTCACTATCATTGGTGCATCGCTCTCGTCGCGCAAGCGAAAAGGCGGTATGGGACTGTATCTGGGCATTGGCCTTGCGCTATCGTTCACCTACATCCTGCTGCAAACCATATCGGCCACCTTTGCTATCAATGCCGGCACACCGCCCATGCTTGCAGCTTGGATTCCCAATCTGCTCTATGCCGTCATTGCCTATTTTTGCTATAGACAGTCACCTAATTAGCCTCCTCAGAGTTCTTGGACAACCAAACCTGGGGAATGAGGGTCTGAACAAGCGCTGATCCTCACAATACTAACTTATAAAAATACAGGTCTGTAGTGCAACTGCACACGCTTGTTCAGGCCTCCCCCCAAAATGTAATGGGGCAAATTGAATGACATTTGAAGAAACCTATCTGAACGACAACATCCTTGATGCACTCTACGACATGCACTTCGAGGAAATGACACCCATACAGGAAAAATGTATTCCAGAGATACTCGACGGACACGATGTGCTGGGCGTGGCACAAACAGGCACGGGAAAAACTGCGGCCTACCTGCTGCCCATTCTCTCAATGCTTGACGAAGAAGAGTTTCCTGAAGACGCTATCAACTGCGTAATCATGTCGCCCACACGCGAACTCGCACAGCAAATAGACCAGGCCATGCAGGGCTTCAGCTACTATCTGGACAACATTTCGTCGATTGCCGTCTATGGTGGTAACGACGGAAGCCGCTTCGATCAGGAAATAAGAGGACTAAGAGGCGGCGCCCCTGTAGTGATTGCCACACCGGGCCGACTGCTCAGCCACCTGAAAGTGGGCAACCTTGATCTGTCGCGCACTTCATTCTTTGTGCTCGACGAAGCCGATCGTATGCTCGACATGGGCTTCTCTGAAGATATTATGCAGATCAATGCCTTGCTGCCCAAAGACTGTCAGAAAATCATGTTCTCGGCTACCATGCCCACCAAGATACGCGAACTGGCCGTGTCGCTGCTGCATAATCCGGTTGAAGTGAAAATAGCTGTAAGCCGTCCTGCCGAAAAAATTCAGCAGTCGGCCTATGTGTGCTACGATCCTCAGAAACTCAAGATTATTCAGCACATGTTTAAAGATGGCAACCTGAAACGCGTAATCATCTTCTGTGGAAAGAAAGACCGAGTGAAAGAGATTGCTCGCGAACTGAAGAAGATGCACATCAACTGTGCTCCCATGCACTCTGACCTGAGTCAGGCCGAACGCGACGAGGTGATGTATGAATTCAAAGCTTCGCACATCGACGTGCTCGTGGCAACCGATATTGTGGCTCGCGGCATCGACATTGATGACATTAGCATGGTCATTAACTACGACGTGCCCCACGACTCGGAAGACTACGTTCACCGTATTGGTCGCACTGCCCGTGCCGACCGCGATGGCGTGGCTGTGACCTTTGTGAACGAAAAGGATATTGCCCGTTTTCAGCAGATTGAACAATTTCTGCAGAAAGAAGTTGAGAAGAACGCACTTCCCGAAGGAATAGGCGAAGGTCCCGAATACAAGGCTGCACGATCAAGGTCGGGGGCTGGCTCACGACGTTCTTCGCGCGGCGGTCGCCACAAGAGAGGTGGCGGCAGGAAAGGCGCACCACGCAGCAAGGACACTCAGGAGAGCAAGAACCCACAAGAGAAAAAAGCTCAACAGGGAAACAGGAAACCACGAAGAAAGAAGAAAACACAAGGAAACAACCCATCACAAAACAATACAAAGAATGAGTAACCGTCAAAACGAAGGGCTGAAACAGCTGGGAAAAAACACAGAGTATGCCACCGACTATGCTCCAGAAGTGCTGGAGACTTTTCAGAACCGACACCCAGAAAATGACTATTGGGTACAATTCAATTGTCCAGAGTTCACCAGTCTTTGTCCCATTACAGGACAACCTGACTTTGCTGAAATCAAAATACTCTATATGCCAGGCGAGCGCATGGTGGAATCGAAGAGTCTGAAACTGTATCTCTTCTCATTCCGCAATCACGGCGACTTTCATGAAGACTGCGTGAACACGATCATGAAGGATCTCGTCAAGCTGATGAATCCCAAATATATAGAAGTGGTGGGCATCTTCACACCACGCGGCGGTATCAGCATTTACCCCTATGCCAACTATGGCCGTCCTGGTACGAAGTATGAGCAAATGGCACAGAAACGTCTGGAAAACAGACAGATAATCTGAATAGCTCAAGAATATATTAGTTGTTCTATGCAACTATATTTTTTTTAATTCTATTTTTTTATGTACAAACCTCTTTTCATGAAGCGCGAGGTAATCGTCTTCCATCATTTCCAACGGAAGGGTTACTCGCTCTTCGCCTGTCTGGGACGCGAGGTCATCATCTCTGTGCTGAGCGTGGCTACGCTTTCGGCAACGAAAGCAGCCGTAATCAGCAACGAGGTGTGGCATGCCGACAGCACCCAGGCTGTGAAGACTGTGGTGCTCGACGACATTGGTGTCAACGGCTCACGGGCTCCGCTGACGAATAGTCAGGCAGCGAGAATGGTAACTGTACTGAGTCGCGAGGACATTGCGCAAGCGCCAGTACAAAGTGTGAACGATTTGCTGAAATATGCCGTTGGCATCGACGTGCGACAACGGGGAGCTCATGGCACTCAGACCGACATTAGCATGCGAGGCGGCACACAGGAGCAAATCATTATCTTGCTTAACGGCATCAATATTTGTGACCCCCAAACGGGGCATAATGTGATGGATCTGCCTGTGCAGTTAAGTGAGATTATTCGCATCGAGGTGCTTGAAGGACCTGCAGGACGTGCCTATGGAACATCGTCGCTGGTGGGAGCCATCAACATCGTGACGCGCCCGGCGGCAGAATCGGGAGCCGACATGGGATTAGAAGGCGGATCGTTTGGCTATCTCAAAGGAGATGCCCGCATCAATCTGAAACATGGTCAATGGAACAACCAGCTGAGTGGAAGCTACAGCCGAAGCGATGGATTCAGTCGTTCAAAGGCTGGCAAATTGAACAATGACTATAGTGGTTCGAAGATGTTCTACCAGGGAAACTACGAAGACGATTTAATCAGATTGTCGTGGCATGCAGGAGTTGCTGACAAAGGATGGGGATCGAGCACTTTCTATGCTTCGCCTGCATGGCAAGCCGATGAACAATATGAGCATACCACCAAAATATACACTGCCATTCAGGTTGAGACCAAGCAAGGAGTAGTGCGTCTGAAGCCGTCTGTTTACTGGAATCAGCACAGCGACCGCTATGAAGGCTATCGAAACCAGCCCGACAAGATGAAGTATAACTACAACCGATGCGATGTCGTTGGTGGTGCATTGAATAGTTATTTCGACTGGGTTGCCGGGCGCACGGCATTCGGAGCAGAACTGCGCAATGAGAACCTGGTGAGTGGCAACCTGGGCGAGCCATTGCAGCGCAGCCATCACATATATGGCACCGACCGTGACTACACGCTGGGCATCAACCGCACAAATATTTCTGCTCACTTGGAACACAACATCCTGCTTGATCGACTAACAATCTCGGCTGGCTTTGTGGCCGTGAAAAGTTCATGGAGCAACATGAATATGACCATCTATCCTGGTGTTGATGCCAGCTACCGTATCATGGGCAATGAGCATTCTGCCAACACGCTGAAGGTGTTTGCCTCATGGAACAACTCGCTCCGTTTGCCTTCCTTCACTGAGATGTACTACAAACTCAAAGGATATATGGCCGACCCACACTTGAAACCAGAAGAGATGCAAGCCTTTGAGGTGGGAGCACAATATGCTGGCCCTGCGTTGCAAGCTAAGATGTCTGTCTTTCATCACCACGGCCGTAACATGATAGATTGGATTATGGACACTTCGCTGGGCAACGATGCGGTGTGGCAAAGCGTGAACCATACAAAAGTGAACACTTATGGAGCCGAAGCATCGTTGGCGCTGAATTTTAGGCAGCTGTTTCCCACACAATCGTTTCTCAAGACGTTCCATCTTTCCTACAGCTATCTTTACCAAGACAAGGATGCTGGAGCCAACATCGTTTCACAATATGCACTGGAATATCTGCGGCACAAGCTCACCAGTAATTTGCAACTGAACATCTGGCAGAAACTTCAAGGCAACATTTATATGCGCTGGCAAGACCGAGTGGGCAACTACACCGACTTTAGCGGCAACGTAAAAAAATACAATCCGTTTGCTCTGTTCGATGTACGCCTGTCGTGGAACGAGCCTCAATACTCGCTCTATGTTGAAGCCAACAATGTGTTCAACAACAGAGACTATGTAGACTATGGCAACGTGCCACAGCCTGGAACATGGATTGTGGCAGGCTGCCGCTATCGCTTCACGATGAAATAGCCAATGCGGTGGTTACGTCCTTTCTTGTGCAAAGAGCGTAATCTGTACATCCCGTCTGGAAAGCTGTTCACAGAGAGCATCTTTGCATAAGGAAAAATATCAATCGTCTGTCCAGTAAGCGTCTCCACGACAACAAAATCAGCATCGAGTGTGGAGCCCTTGCTGGGCAGTTCTATTGGTTCTCCGCTAGAATGAATAATCGCAGACTTAGCCATCAATGCAGATGCAGGATTCTGACATAGTTGAACAGCATCGCTTTCCTGACCATATCGGTTCACAGCTGTCACGGCAAAATTTTTCCCGACAACTCTGTTGGCAGGCAGCTGTAAAGATGTGGTCTGCAAACGGGTGGCAATAAGGTTCTCACTTTGACTGATGTCAACAGGATATTCATCTGCAGCATATACATTATATAAAAGGTAGGGAGCCCCACTTCTATCAAGAGCCCCACCCCACTTCAGTTTTCCATCGACCAGCGTGATTGTAGTGGGACTGCTTGGCGCACTGGCGCCCATCCACGTCATTGGAGAAACCAACGACGGGGTGGAATCGAAGAATGTTCCAAAGTCGTAGATACCCTTCACATTGTCGGTAAAGAACTTGGAACGGAAATAGCAATGTCCCATTCCCAGCTGCCGCGTCACGTTCAGCTGTCGCTTCACTTCGTCCAGTGTCCATCGCCCTTCCCGTGGGTCAAGCATGTAGATGCCCAATCCCGGCACCACCAATCGACCATAGCTGTTTTCCTGCCAGTCGATGGCAAAGGGAAAGAACTGATTGCCACGAAAATACATCATGGGAAACAAGGCATCCATGATGCCTTCCTTGAGCCATTGCTGAGCATCCTGTCCGACGGTAGAGTGGGCATTCCATCCGTTGGAGCGATAGCGACTCAGATCATCATGCTTACCAATGGGAGCACATGACACCATGACCCAAGGCTTCAGTTCCTTGACTGCCTGGTAAATAGCCCTGACAATACGCGTGATGTTGGAACGTCGCTCACTACGTACCGCAGCATTCTTTGCCTTCGGCCATGTTTCAGGATAACGAATGTAGTCCAGATGCACTCCATCAACATCATAGCGCTGCACAATTTCCTTGCAACAACGCACCAGGTAATCGGTCGTTGCCGGTTGTTCTGGATTCAGATAGCCTTCGTCACCAATCTTGCGTACAAGTTTGGGATACTTTTTCCGCAATTGCACACACCCCGTTTTGTTCCACTTACCCACAGGGATGGTCACTACCCAAGCATGCAACTGCATGCCCCGTTTGTGGCATTCATCGATAGCGAACTGCAAGGCATCGTAGCCTGGCGAGACCGATGGAGTTCCAGAGAGGCAACCATCCCAAGGCTCAATGTCGGAAGGAAATATTGTGGTGGCACGTATACGAGTCTGCAGCAGCACTGTGTTCACGCCACCCCTCTGCAAAAGGTCCAGCGTGTGGCGCAATTCTTCTTTCTGCAGTTCGCTTTTATAGCTATGTGGCCAGTCTATTCCTCCTATCGTCGTGAGCCATACGGCACGCGTCTCAAATTTAGGAGACTGGGCCAAAGCATAAAACGAGAATAACAGGAAAAGCAATAAAAAATGATATTTCATGACTACATTTTATAAAATTTGTTGCAAAGTTAGTTGTTTTTTTTCATATATCAAATAAAAGTACTACTTTTGCAAAATTAAAAAACAACAGTTAGTAACACAATTTCTAAATGATTACATTTGTCGTGAGCCTTGTGGCTCTTATTGCAGGGTATTTCCTCTATGGCCGTTTTGTTGAACGCGTGTTCGGCCCCGATAATCGTGTCACCCCCGCCATAGAAAAAGCCGATGGCGTTGACTTTATCGTATTGCCTTCATGGAAAATTTTCATGATTCAGTTTCTCAACATTGCAGGCACAGGTCCCATCTTTGGTGCCATCATGGGAGCCAAATTCGGGCCAGTAGCCTATCTGTGGATTGTCTTGGGTTGTATCTTTGCCGGAGCCACTCACGACTATCTGAGCGGAATGCTGTCGGTGCGAAATGGCGGTGCCAGTCTGCCAGAACTCATCGGAAAATACTTGGGACACACCACCAAAAAAGTGATGCTGGTTTTCACCGTATTACTACTCATCATGGTAGGCGCAGTATTTGTCTATTCGCCTGCCGAGATTCTGCACAACATCTGGGGTGACACCACAATGTGGCTGATCGTTATTTTTTGCTACTACATCATTGCAACCATGCTGCCCATCGACAAAATTATCGGCAAGATTTATCCACTCTTTGCCTTCTCGCTACTCTTCATGGCAGCAGCACTGATGGTGGTGCTGTTTGTGAAATGGCCCACACTGCCCGAATTATGGACAAACTTCGAGAACATGGGGTTCCAGGCCAGTGAGAAATGGACCGACCAGATTTTCCCCTGCCTCTTCATCACCATTGCCTGCGGAGCCATTAGTGGTTTCCATGCTACACAAAGTCCCTTGATGGGCCGTTGCATAAAGAATGAACACTGGGGCCGTCCCATCTTCTATGGTGCCATGATAACCGAAGGCGTGGTAGCACTGATTTGGGCTACTGTATCGATGTATTTCTTCTACAATGCCCCCACCCCTGGCTATGAACTGATGAACGTGTCAACAGGCTTTTACACTTCAGCCCCGTCTGTTGTTAACATTGTATGCAACGACTGGTTGGGCATTGTGGGGGGCATTCTGGCACTGCTGGGTGTGGTGGCAGCCCCTATTACCAGTGGCGATACGGCTTTCAGGTCGGGACGTCTCATTGTGGCCGAATGGCTGAAGATGAACCAGCGCCCCATTGCCAATCGCCTTATCATCTGCATTCCCATGTTTGCCATCTCTATCGCCCTGCTGCTATGGCAAATTGAGAATCCAGACGGTTTCAACACCATTTGGCAATATTTTGGATGGTGCAATCAGGCCCTTTCGGTCTTTACACTCTGGACTATCACCGTTTATCTGGCACGCGAGCGCAAGCCCTACATCATCACGCTCGTTCCTGCCCTTTTCATGACCACGGTATGTGCTACCTTCCTCTTCATTTCCAAGCAGGCTTTCTATCTTAGTGAACCCATTGCCTACACACTGGGGGCCATCATTTTCATTACAGCCTTGTTTTGGTTCTTGGTTTGGCATCATAGAGAATTCAAAAACAAATAAAAATAACATTCACCACTATCGACTATGAAAAAGAAACTTTTCATGATGCTTGCAGCACTTACTTTCACAGTGGCTTCGCAAGCCCAGTTTGAACAAGGCAAACTGTATGCCAATGCTGGTTTTTCCGGCCTTGACTTGAATTATAACTCTACCAAGAAGTGGAACTTTGACATCTGCGGCAAGGTAGGCTATTTCTTTGAGGATTCCTGGATGGCCCTGGCCGATGCTTCTTGGGGCGTCTACAAGGGGGCACCTAACAACTTTGGCCTTGGTGTTGGCTTGCGCTACTACATCGAACAGAATGGAATATATCTCGGTGCCGGAGCACGCTATAAGCACATCGACAGCCACGACGACTTCATTCCTAATGTGGCTATCGGCTACAGTTTCTTTCTGAGTCGTACAGTCACCGTTGAGCCAGAGCTTTACTACGACATGAGCACCAAGAGTTTCAAGGACTATTCTGGTTTCGGCCTGCGCATAGGCTTCGGAATTTATTTGGGAAAATAAGAACAAATTGATGATTGAGAAAATATGCTGAGTACAGAAGAACTTGTCGACAGACTCATCGACCTGTCATTTGCTGAAGACATTGGCGATGGCGACCATACTACCCTGTGTTGCATTCCTGCAGACGCCATGGGCGAGTCGAAACTGCTCATCAAAGAAGAAGGTATCTTTGCCGGTGTGGAGATAGCCAAGGAAGTGTTCCGCCGTTTTGACCCTGAATTGCAGGTTGAGGCTACGGTGAAAGACGGTGCTCATGTGGTGCCAGGCGATATTGTCATGAGTGTGAAAGGACACGAGCAGAGTCTGCTACAGACTGAACGGCTGATGCTGAACATATTGCAGCGCATGTCGGGCATTGCCACCATGACCCACAAATATCAGCAGGCACTCATTGATGCCGGAACGAAGACACGTGTGCTCGACACCCGCAAGACCACCCCTGGCATGCGAATGCTGGAGAAAGAAGCAGTGAAAATTGGCGGCGGCATGAATCACCGCATTGGCTTGTTCGATATGATTCTGCTCAAGGACAACCACATCGACTTCTGTGGTGGTGTTCACAATGCCATTAGCCGTGCTAAGCAGTATTGCAAGGAGAAAGGAAAAGACCTGAAGATTGAATGCGAAGTGCGTGATTTCAAGGAACTTGAAGAGGCACTGGCCGAAGGTTGTGACCGTATCATGTTCGACAACTTCACCCCCGAAGACACCGCCAAGGCAGTGAAGTTGGTGGCAGGACGCGCTGAAACAGAATCCTCTGGTGGCATCACCTTCGATACAATGATTCCCTATGCCAAAGCAGGTGTAGATTTCATTTCATTC
Source organism: uncultured Prevotellaceae bacterium (assembly GCA_902770845.1). GTDB lineage: Bacteria > Bacteroidota > Bacteroidia > Bacteroidales > Bacteroidaceae > Prevotella. The sequence continues at coordinate 11,849 of CACXUV010000074.1, read as the reverse complement.
GGAGCACTTACCCATTCGGTGAAATGCCTCGACATGAGTTTCAAGGCAGCAGGAAGCAACAAACTTAAAATTAAATAGCAGCCTACAGACGATGAACAACCCCAAGAATCATGCTGGCCAGTGGCTGCTGCGCACAGCTGTTATATCAGTGCTTTCCTGCTGGGGAGCATTCTGTGGCAATTCCCTCTTTGCCTGCACCAATTTCATTGTGGGCAAGAAGGCTTCAAAAGATGGCTCCGTCATTTGCACCTACAACGCCGATGACTATGGAATGTTTCAAGGTCTGTGCCACTATCCTGCCGCAAAGCACCCCAAGGGCACCCTGCACAAGGTCTTCGACTGGGACACTGGAGCTTATCATGGTGAGATTGCAGAGGCCGAAGAGACCTATAACGTGATTGGCAACATCAACGAATGGCAGCTCACCATAGGCGAGACAACCTTTGGAGGGCGTGAAGAAATGGTAGACACAACGGGCATACTCGATTATGGCTCACTCATTTACATCACGTTGCAGCGTGCCAAGACAGCTCGCGAAGCCATTCGCATCATGACCAGCCTTGTGGAGCAATATGGCTATAACTCCGAGGGCGAGACATTCACCCTTTGCGACCCCAACGAGGCATGGATCATGGAGATGATGGGCTGCGCCAGCGACCGCAAACTTTCCAAAGAGCGCACCGTATGGGTGGCACTGCGCATTCCCGATGACATGATCTGCGGCCATGCCAACCAAAGCCGCATTAGCCGTTTCAACATGAAGGACAAGTCGGGCGACGTGCTCTTCTCCAAGAACGTAGTGAGCTATGCCCGCCGTATGGGATGGTTCAGCGAACACCTATGCCTTCCCCGACTTCTCAGGCCGTCGCATCTGCGATGCCCGTGTATGGAGTTTCTTCAATCGGTTCAGCGATGGCATGGACCGCTATCTGCCTTGGGCCGACGGCCATGATGCGGATGCCGAGCCCATGCCGCTGTGGGTGAAGCCCAACCGCAAGCTGAGCATTGCCGATGTAGAGACGGCCATGCGCGACCACTATGAGAACACACCCTTTGCGCTCGATTCTGACATTGGTGGTGGTATTTGGCAAATGCCATATCGTCCCACACCTCTTTATTATACTGTTGGCGACAAGAAATACTTCAATGAGCGTCCCACCTCTACCCAGCAAACAGGTTTCTCCTACGTGAGCCAGATGCGCTCATGGTTGCCCCGTGAGATTGGTGGTGTGCTGTGGTTTGGCAACGACGATGGCAACATGGTGCCCTACACCCCCGTGTATTGCTGTGTCACAGAGTCGCCCCGTCCCTACAACACTCCCGGAGCCGATGCCGTAACATTCTCCGAAGAAAATGCCTACTGGGTACAGAACTGGGTGTCGAACATGGTCTATCCACGCTATTCGTTGCTCTTCCCCACGCTGCAGGCTTTGCGCGACTCGCTGGATCACAGCTATTTTGCTGCCCAGAAAGACATTGAAGACAAAGCCCTTACGCTGGCCCCCGAGCAGCGAGTGGCATTGCTCACTGACTACACCGACCGGAAAGCCAACGAGATGCTGCAGTGCTGGCGCATGCTGGCCATTCACCTCATCGTGAAATACAACGACATGATTGTAAAGCCCGAAGCCAACGGCCAGTTCAAGCGCACGCCGACGGGACTGGGAGCACGCGTGGTGCGCCCCGGCTATCCCAATGCCTATGCCGACGAGCTTATCAAGCAAACAGGAAGCAAGTTCGAGTTGCCCGCCAAATAGGTCAAGACGCCCACTAACCAATACAAGGTCAGTATATGAAGAAGAACATTTGCATCGTGGCAGGTGCAAGGCCAAACTTTGTGAAGGTGGCTCCGCTGATGCGAGCCATGGCCAATAGCGAAGACACCGCCTGCCAGTTGGTCTATACAGGAAAGCACGACGACCCCACCCTGGAGCCGTCGCTCTTCAGCGATTTGCAGTTGTCGCCCCCCAATGCCTGTCTGGGTGTGGACAGCAACCGTCTGAACGAGATCACCAGCAAGGTGATGGCCGAATTCGACCACTATCTTGACACCAGGCCCACCGACGTGGTCATTGTGGTCGACGATCTGGCCTCGACCATGGCAGCCGCCATTGTGGCCAAGAAGCGTGGCATCAATTTGGCACACCTGGTGGCTGGCACCCGCTCGTTCGACATCAGCATGCCCAAGGAAATCAACCGTCTGGTCATTGATGCCCTGAGCGACTATCTCTTCACGGCAGGCATCAAGAGCAACAGTGTGGCCACACGCGAACAGAGCAATACTTCGCAGACCTATATGGTAGGGAACATCCTGATGGACAACCTGCGTTTCAACCGAGACCGCTGGCGTCAGCCCATTATTCCTGGCATAGACAATCTGAACACCACCCCATATTTGGTGCTCACGCTCAACCGCAAGGCCCTACTGGCCGACAAAAAGCAGCTGAAGGACATGCTCGACGAACTGACGGCCTGCCCCATCAGCATTGTGGCTCCTCTAAGAACGATGGCACGCGAGGTGGTCAGAGAGCTCTACCCCACTACGCTCCCCAACCTGTTGGTCACAGACTCGCTGCCCTATCTGGAGTTTGGATGGCTGGCAGCCCATGCCAAGGGCATCGTGACCGACAGCGGCAACGTGGCCGAAGAGGCCACCTTCAACGGTGTGCCCTGCATCACGCTGAACAGCTATACAGAGCATCAGGAAACAGTGAGTACAGGGACGAACGTGCTCGTCGGGGGCGACAGAAACCTGCTGCACAATGCCCTTGGCCAGTTGATGCAGGGCAGATGGAAAAAGAGTGCACTGCCCGACCGCTGGGATGGCCGTACCGCAGAGCGCATCCTCCAGATATTAACTTCGATGTAGCACCAGACACGCCCAGTCACCATCCTGGTGCTGGGCCACTGCCTGCAGTCCCAGTTGCGATGCCTTTTCTTTCAGCAAGGGAACGTCTTCGGCATAGAATCCACTGAGCAAAACATGTCCGTCGACATCTAGTTTCCGGCAGAATGCCGGTAAGTCGGCCAAGAGAATGTTGCGATTGATATTAGCCAGCACCACCTGGAAAACACCATCCACCCCGTTCAGCACCGAAGCGTCGCCCAGCAGCGCTGTGTAGTGCGGGTTCACCCCATTGATCACCGCATTATGGCGAGCATTGTCGGCACTCCATTCGTCAATGTCGTAGCCCACGGCCTCCCGGGCTCCGCACTTCAGAGCCACAATGCCCAGGATGCCGGTGCCACAACCGCAGTCCAGCACCCTGCAGCCGCCGAGCGACAGTTGCATCAGGGCCCCCACCATCATACGTGTGGTCTCATGGGTTCCGGTGCCAAAGGCCAAATGGGCATCAATCTCTATGGCAAGAGGCCACTGCGCCAAGTCAATGTCGGCCAGATGCCTTCCATCGTGAATCACACAGCGATGGGCCACTACAATGGGCTCGAAGCCCTCCTGCTCCCACTGCTCATTCCAGTCGCGGTCTTCAACCTCGGCCACATCATAGCTTATCGCAATGCCCTCAAAGGGAAAGCTGGCCAGCATGGCATCAAGCACATCACGACTGAAGAGTGCCTGCTGCACATAGCCTTTCAGTCCTGTCTCGGTTTCCTCGAACGTCTCGAAGCCTGCCTCGCCTGCCAAAGCAGAAAGTACATCACGCGCATCGTCCAACAATTCTGCAGGAGCGTCTATTTTGAAGTCTGTTACAAAATATTTCATGTGAGTTAGTGAGTTAATGAGTTCAATTTTCAACTTTTTTTTAGTTTTGTGGTGCAAAATTAAAAAAAATAGGGGAAATCCTACTATCGTTTAGGGTTTTTCCGTAATTTTGCAGCAAAATAACACTTATTTTTGCAACGTGATAACATAACTAAAAGGATAGACAGATATGAAAAAGCTGATTCTCTTCACCGCCATGCTCATGGCACTTCCACTCACCATGCAGGCACAGGACGACGACATGTACTTCGTTCCGAGCAAGAAAAGCAAGCAGGAGGCCAAGGCAAGATATGAAACTTCTTCCCAGACCTACTATGCTGGTTCTGATCGTGATGTCGACGAATACAACCGCCACTCCTGGGGCAGCTACTACCAGACCATCCCCGGCGACTCTGCCATGCAAGACGTGATAGACTTCAACGGTGTGGAAGGTGTGTACCCCGACTCGACCGGCGACTTCCAACTTACGCGCAAAATGTCGCGTTGGGATGGCTATGAGCCCGCGCAGGCATACTGGGACGGCTACAATCAAGGGCGCAGCGACGAGTGGTACGTTTCCACCTGGCACTCGCCTTGGTACTACTCGTCCTTCTATCCCTGGTACGACTCCTGGTACTATGACCCGTGGTACTACTCCCGCTGGGGATGGTATGATCCCTGGTACAGTGGCTACTACGGTGGCTACTACGGTGGTTGGCATTATCGTCCGCATTATTACGGTGGTGGCTGGGGCTACAGCCATGGCTCCCGCAACTATGCCCGCAATGGCAACCGTGGCACACTGAGCCGCTATGGAGCCTCTCACGGCAACTTCTCCGGGCAACGTGCCAGCAACACAGCGCGCAGCCGAGCTACAGACAGAATGGCAGGTAGCCGAGCCAGCGGCACCACCAGCCGCCCCACATCGACCTACACCACCAGTCGCAGTGGCAACTTCAGCGGCACACGCTCCAGCACAAGTTCATCGACCAATTCCTCGTCAAGCCGTTCTTACACGCCCTCGCGCAGTAGCAGCTCGTCATCCTACACACCCTCGCGCAGCAGCGGCAGTTTTGGTGGAGGCGGTAGCTTCAGTGGCGGCAGCAGCCGTGGCGGTGGTGCAAGCATCGGAGGCAGCAGCCGTGGCGGTGGCAGAAGATAGCCACAGAAAAAACTCAAAAACTCACAAACTCACAAACTCAAAAACTCATTATGAAAAGAATAATATATATGGCCATGTTGGCAATGGGCATGCTGTCCGCCTCGGCCCAAGACACCTACGAAACAGCACGTCTGCTGGGGGGCAACCTAAATGGAACAGCTCGTTATGTGGGCATGGGTGGTGCACTCGAAGCACTGGGTGCCGACATCTCAACCATATCATCCAATCCTGCAGGCATTGGACTCTTCCGCCACAGCACTGCCAGCCTGTCGCTGGGCGTGGTGTCGCAGCAAGGCGTGAGCACCTTCGACGGTCTGAGCAAGACCAACATGAGCATCGACCAGGCAGGCTTTGTCTATTCCATGCCCAACTATGACAGGTCGTCGTTTCTCAACTTTAGTTTCAACTATCACAAGAGCCACAACTTCGACCAGATTCTTTCAGCTGCCAACAGTCTGACCAATGCCTCGCTCAACGCCATCACCTATGCCAAAGACGGACTGGGCAGCGTGCGCGATGGCGGTTTCTTCCTCGACGAGAACAAGTCGGGTGATCTCATCGGATGGGAAGACAACACCAGCGACCTGCGTGCCCGCACGTTCAACCAACTGGACTACTTGAATGCCAATGCCATCCTGGTCGATCCCGCCGACGGTCAGTTCTACTACACCATGGCAGACGGCTATAAGCTGAACCGTGCCCACCGGGGGTGGATCAGCAACTACAACTTCAACCTCAGCGGCAACATCCACGACCGCGTCTACCTGGGCTTCACCTTCGGACTGCACAGCGTAGACTATTCGGCCTACACCGAATACACCGAGCACACGGTCGACGCCAGCGGCAACCCCAATGGCAGCGTCACCTATCAGGACGACCACGAGATAAGCGGAACCGGCATCGACCTGAAGCTTGGAGCCATTTTCCGCCCCATGGAAGAGTCGCCCTTCCGCGTAGGCGTCTACATCAACACCCCCACATGGTATACCCTGGAGTCGCGCAACCATACCGAGATCTTCAACAGAATCTCGGGCAACGACTACCACGGACAGAACGGCGTGGGCTACGAGAACTATGAGTTCAGATACTACACCCCCTGGAAGTTCGGTCTCAGTCTGGGCCACACCATTGGCAACTATCTGGCACTGGGAGCCACCTATGAATACACCGACAACAGTTCGGCCGACGTTCGCCAGTACACGGGCTATGTCGACGAATACGACAACCGCGAGACCGAGAGCGACCGCATCATGAATCGCAATGTAGAACAAAGCCTTAAAGGTACGTCTACCCTGAAGCTGGGCACTGAGGTGAGAATTGACCCCTCACTGTCAGTTCGCCTGGGTTACAACTACGTGTCGCCCATGTACGACAAGAAGGGTATGCGCGACAGCCAGCTCGACTCCTACGGCACCATGTACTCATCTACCGCCGACTACACCAACTGGAAAAGCACCAATCGCATCACCTGCGGTCTGGGCTACAAGACGGGAGCCGTCAACATCGACCTGGCCTATCAGTACACCACGACGCAGGGCAACTTCTACCCCTTCCAGCAAGAACTCACCCAGAAAGACGGCGCAGGAAACATCATAACACGCACCGACTTTGCCACCCCCACCAAGGTCGACTTCAAGCGCCACCAGGTGCTGCTCACGCTGGGCTACACATTCTGATTTGATTTAGTCGAAAAAAACAGCTAAAAATCAAAATAGGAAAATAAATAGTAAATTTCAAAGATGAACATCCGACTCATCATAGCACTCATGCTGGCCTGGGTCGTTGTCCCCGCCACTCAGGCACAGGTGCAAACCACCTCAGAACTGGTGGGCTCCTGGACTGGCAAGATCAACGTCATGGGCACACAGCTCACGCTGGTGCTCCATCTGAAGCAGGTCGACGGCAATGTTGTGGTCTCACTCGACAGTCCCGACCAAAGCGCAAAAGGCATTCCCTGCTACAAGGATTTCCTGTCCGACGATTCCGTGGCCTTGAAGGTCGAGATGATCAATGCCGTCTACCATGCACGCCTGGCAGACGGCAAACTCAACGGCATCTTCACCCAGCGGGGCATGTCGTTCCCCCTTGTGCTGAGCAGAGGTGTGGAGCAGTTGCCACGTCCGCAGACTCCTGTGCCGCCCTATCCCTATAACACCCAAGAAGTGACCTTCTGCAACGCGCCCGACGGAGCCACACTAGCTGGCACGCTCACCCTTCCGCAAGGCTTCGACACCATGAAGAAAGGCAGCGCGCCCGTGTTGCTGATGGTGACAGGCAGCGGACAGCAGAACCGCGACGAAGAAATCTTCGACCACAAGCCGTTCCTCGTGATAGCCGACCACCTGGCCCGCCACGGCATTGCCACCCTGCGCTATGACGACCGCGCCACCGGCGCATCCGTAGGCGGCGAAGTGAAGCGAGCCACCACCCAAGACTTCATGTGCGATGCAGCTGCCGCACTTCAGTATCTGCGCAGTCTCAACATCTTCGGCAAGGTGGGCTGCATGGGCCACAGCGAGGGCGCCACCATAGCCTTTATGCTGGCAGCACGCCAGGAGGCCGACTTCATCATATCGCTGGCCGGCCCCGGCGTGAAGGGCGACACGCTGCTCGCAGCACAAGCCAATCGCATCATGCAACTCTCCGGCATGCCAGCCAGCACCACCGTGGCAGCCCTCCGACAGCAGCAAGCCGTACAGCAAGTGCCCTGGATGAAGTGGTTCATCGACTACGACCCGTCTGATGACATTCGTCAGACCCATTGCCCCGTGTTCGCCCTGAATGGCGACAACGACAGTCAGGTTATATCTGCACAGAACCTCACCGCCATCAGGCGTCTGCTGCCCCCCTCAAGCATGAATCTCGTAAAGGAATACCCCTCGCTCAACCATCTTTTCCAGCACAGCACCACTGGCCTGCCCACCGAGTACAGGCAGATCGAGGAAACCATTTCGCCCGAAGTGCTCAATGACATCGCGGCGTGGGTCAGTACAGTTTGCAAATAAAACATATATGATTGTTTTCGTTGACACGGAAGTGAGCCTGCAGACGAAAAAAGTGACTGACTATGGTGCAGTCAGGGAGGATGGTGCGGTGTTGCACACTCATTCCAAAACCGACTTCAATGCTTTTGTGTCTAATTGTAATACGATATGTGGCCACAACATCATCAATCATGACCTGAAATACATAACCCTGCAAGGTAATCCCACGATTATTGACACCCTGTTTCTTTCCCCACTGTTATTTCCTCAACGTCCTTATCATCACTTGCTGAAAGACGACAAGTTGCAGGTTGACGAATTAAACAATCCTGTGAATGACTCGATGAAAGCTCGTGACTTACTGAATGACGAAGTTTGCGTCTGGAATCAACTATCAACAGAGAGAAAAGAAATCTATTACCAACTGCTCCATCACAAACATGAATTTGAAGGATTCTTCGAATATGTTGGATATATCTCTTCCACCCAACAATCTTATCTAAACAGGCCATTAAGAGTCCAACCCGATTGGCTGGCATTGATTCTCAAAGCATTTGAAGGAAAAATCTGCAGTCATGCCGACCTTGCCACATTGGTTAGGCAATACCCAATTGAGTTAGCCTATTGTCTAGCTGTGATTGGTGCCGATGACATTTTCTCCATCACTCCTGCATGGGTGATACGAAATTTTCCTCAGGTAGTCAATGTGATGAACCTGCTATGCAACACTTCCTGTGGCGATTGCGATTATTGTCTTCAGCGGTTAGATGCACATAGCGGTCTGAAAGAGTTCTATGGCTATCAAGAGTTTCGCTCGTTCGACGGTGTGCCCATGCAGCAGCAAGCTGTGGAAGCAGCCATACGGGGAGAGTCGCTGCTGACGATTTTTCCTACAGGAGGTGGCAAAAGTCTCACATTTCAGTTGCCAGCCTTGATGGCTGGACGAAACACGCATGGGCTGACAGTTGTTATCTCTCCACTACAGTCATTGATGAAAGACCAGGTAGACAACCTGGCTACACGTGGCATCAGCGAGGCTGTGACTATCAACGGTCTGCTTGATCCTATCGAACGTGCCACCGCCATTCAGCAGGTGGCCGAAGGCACAGCCCACCTGCTCTATATTGCCCCGGAAATGTTGCGCTCTAAGACCATCGAACGACTGCTGATCAACAGGAACGTTGTTCGTTTTGTGATTGACGAGGCCCATTGTTTTTCAGCATGGGGGCATGACTTCCGTGTGGACTATTTATATATTGGTGACTTCATACGGCAATTGCAAGAAAAGAAACAACTACAACAGCCCATTGCTGTTTCATGTTTTACGGCAACGGCAAAACAAAAGGTCATCAGCGACATCTGCGACTATTTCAGGGAGAAGCTTAATTTGCAATTGAAAGTGTTTGCAGCCAATGCAGCACGAAAGAACCTACGCTACTCTGTGCTTCATGCCGATACTGACGATGAGAAGTATAACTTATTGAGGTCACTCATTATAGGGCGCAATTGTCCATCAATAGTTTATGTGTCGCGAACCCGTCGCACTCGCGAGTTAGCGCAACATCTGATCAGCGACGGCATTCGTGCATTGCCATTCAATGGCAAGATGGAAGCCGCCGAGAAGGTAAAGAACCAAAATGCCTTCATGAGTGGTGAGGCACAAGTGATAGTGGCAACCTCGGCCTTTGGTATGGGTGTCGACAAAAAAGATGTAGGGCTGGTAGTTCACTACAATATCAGCGACTCATTGGAGAACTATGTGCAAGAGGCTGGACGTGCAGGACGCGACCCAGAAATGCAAGCAGAATGTTTTGTGTTATATACCGACAACGACCTCGACAAGCACTTCATTCTTCTGAATCAAACAAAGCTCAGTATCAGCGAGATTCAACAAGTATGGAAAGCCATCAAGGGGCTAACGTCAAACCGCGATCAAGTGAGCTGCTCGCCACTGGACATTGCAAGGCAAGCAGGATGGAGCGAAGAGATAGAAGATATTGAAACACGTGTGAAAGCAGCAATTGCAGCACTGGAAGATGCAGGATTCATACATCGTGGCAGCAACTCGCCCCACGTCTTTGCTACTGGCATAGCCGTGAAGAATATGGAAGAAGCACGCAGAAAGCTGACTGTCTCTACACTCTTTGATGAACAGTCGCGTGAAGAAGCCGCACGCATCATCAAATCGCTCATCAGTGCCCGTGCCACCGCAGAAGGTCGCGGTGCTGAAGCAGAAAACCGTGTGGACTATCTGGCCGACATTCTTGGAATGAGCAAATCTACGGTTATCAGAAATATCAACCTGATGCGGCAGGATGGCCTGCTGGCCGATACGCGCGACATGCAGGCATGGATAACCAAGAGTACTTCCCTTCGAAATCTTGACATCATACTGAAATTAGAGCAATTCCTGTTGCAGCGATTCGGAGAAGAAAAGCATGGGTCATACAGAATCAGCTATAAGGAGTTGAATGAGGAAGCCCAGAAAGTCGGGCTATCATTCTCTAATGTGAAACGATTGAAGATGCTGCTCCATTTTTTGTCGCTGAAAGGCTATATTCACAAGCAGGAACATGTGGCCTGCGACAGTTTAAGCGTGCGCCTGCAATCCTCACAGCAAATAACAATGGCACGTTTTGATCGCCGCACAGATATTTGCCGCCATATCATTGAAACTCTTGCAGTCCAACGCGATGCCAGCAAAGACATGACACTAGTAAATTTCTCCATCGTTGAACTGCTTCAAAAATTTATTGCCAGTCAACAGAACACTTTATTTTATGAAAAAGGAAAGACACATGACAGCGAGCTTGGTCAAGCAATGAAGCCCACCATTGCCGACATAGAGGAGGCATTGCTCTATCTCACCAAGACGGAACTGATGAAAATAGAGGGGGGATTCATCGTGGTTTACAACACAATGCGAATTGGTCGCATTGCCGACCGCCGCACACGCTATGGTAAGGAACAATACCGACTGTTGGACGAGTTCTACAAGCAGCGCATACGTCAAATTCACATCGTTGGCGAATATGCCAACCTGATGGTTCGCGACTACAATGCCGCACTGCAATTTGTAAACGACTATTTCACTATGGACTTCCGTAAGTTCATCAATCATTATTTTAAGGAAGGACGACGCGTACAAATCGACAAAAATATAACCCCCGCCAAATACGACAAACTCTTTGGCAGTCTATCCAATCAGCAAAACCAGATTATCGAAGACAAACAGTCGAAGTATATTGTTGTGGCAGCAGGTCCAGGAAGTGGTAAGACCATGGTACTAGTGCACAAACTGGCTTCTCTCTTGCTGCTGGAAGACGTGAAACACGAACAACTGCTAATGCTGACTTTCTCCCGTGCCGCTGCCACAGAATTCAAAAAAAGACTTATTGGCTTGGTTGGCAATGCCGCACACTATGTTGACATCAAGACCTTCCACTCCTATAGTTTCGATCTCATTGGCAAACAAGGCAATCTGGATGAGGCAAAAGACGTGGTGCGACATGCTGCCGAAATGATAGAACGTGGCGAAGTGGAACCTTCGAAGACGGGCAAAAGCGTTCTTGTCATTGACGAAGCTCAGGATATGGGACAAGATGATTTTATGCTGCTACAAGCATTAATGCATCAAAACGAAGAAATGCGTGTGATTGCCGTTGGCGACGATGACCAGAACATCTATGCCTTCCGAGGTTCTGATTCCAAATATATGCAGTTGCTCGTCAGTCAGGAAGGAGCCAAACTTTATGAAATGACAGAAAACTATCGATCATCAAAAGCAGTGGTTGACTGCGCCAACCGTTTTATAAAGCGAATACCTGGCCGTATGAAGCACACATCCATACATTCAGCAACTGGCGAGGAAGGCAATGTGTTTACGCTGAAGTCGCTTCGGAATGCAGAAATTGATACATTGGTCCGAAAGGGCAAACTGCAGGAAAGCGGGCGTGCGGAAAAAGCTGCTGAGTTAAAACAGAGCGAATATTATATTGAT
>CACXUV010000073.1 GCA_902770845.1 uncultured Prevotellaceae bacterium | reverse complement strand
TATTGTAGCGAATGGCTCGTCCGGGCTGTCGTGACTTATAATTGCAACCAAAAGCTGCACCAGCCGAAACGCCTATTAGACCATCGGGCCACACATTATGTTCCATCATTACGTCGCAGATGCCTGCTGTGAAAAGACCACGCATGGCACCGCCTTCAAGTACAAGTCCTTTTTTCATTGTCTGTTCTCCTGTTTTTGGCGTTGGCAAAGGTATAAAAAGTTGTTTGAAAAGCCAAACTTCATTCTGTTTTTCTTTGGCATAAGTGTCAATGTAAAGGTTCTAAAAGATAAAAACATGGGTAGCAGGAGGAAAAACAAACTCGTTTATTTTGTTCTTTTTTCGTTTTTTTTGTACCTTTGCAATCCAAATGAAAAAAAAGATTGTTTTAATTCTAACGATGCTCCTATCTGTGCTAATAATTGGAGCACAGAATGAGTCGCCCAATGCTAAGCAGGCTCGGCGAATCATGAATACTGCATACGATCGTGTGTTTGGACCGCAGGGCTCAACTCTTACCTATCATGTCAACATCATTGGACTGTATAAAACGCAGGGAACAATTTGGTTCAAGGAAAAGAAACAGCGGTTCAGTGATGAGCGTGTTGATACGTGGAATGATGGTAAGACAGCCTTCATGGCTTATCGGAAAAAGAAAACTGTGGAGATTCATCATGCTAATTCTGAAAAGAAAGACAAATATAGTGGTAGGTTCAAGTTCTCGCTGGATGATTTTAACTATAGCGTGGCAACCGATCCGGAAGGATTGATGATTACCATGAAGCAGAAGAAAAATGCCAAGGGCACCATCAAGGAAGTGCGTGCATTGTTGGCTCAACGGACCTATGCTCCCATACGGCTTCGGTTGAAGGTTGCATTCTTCTGGACAACCATCACAGTAAGCGATTTTCACTCAGGCGATATAGATGATCGCATCTTTGTGTTTCCAAAAGAGAAGTATGCTTCAGGATGGAAATTCGTAGACAAACGTTAGCTTTCAATTCAAGTCAATTCATTAGCCTAACGAAAGTAGACCATCGTTATCAATGATAATGGCTTCGTCGATAAGATATTGCAAAGCACACTCTATTGTTTCGTAGGGCAAATTCAGATTATGCAGTTCCTTGATTCGATGCTCTTTTCTGTCGTTCAGTAATTGCATAATTTGTTGTTCGGCCTCTTTCAACAGGTGTTTTTGGGTAAGTTCTCCTTTGCGGTCAATACAAACGTCACATTGTCCGCAGTCATGAGTGCGAGTCTCGCCAAAGTATCTCAGCAGTTGTCGCGAACGGCATTGGTTGTCTGTTGACACATAGTGTAGCATGGCATCAATGCGGTTGGTAAATTTCTGCCGCAGGTTATCATAGATGGCGGGTGAAAAGATAAGGTGGGCAGAATCTTCACGTCGCTGTCGATACCTGATGTAGGGTGTGCGCTTTTGTGGCACGAACTTGATGATATGCTTTTGTGATAAGTTCTTTAGTAGTTGATAGACAATGGGTTGCGTGTATCCTGTCTGAGTTGATAAGAATGCCTCATCAATGTAGGTAAAGTCATTGAACAGTCCACTGTAGTTTCTAAGCAAGGCAACGATGATCTTGTCTTCTTCGGGGCTGTTTCCTTTCAATCTATAGAGGTCGTCACGCTCCAAGCAGAACATCACACGAGCCTGACAGTCTTGTTCTTCGCTATATTCTATGTAGCCAGCCCGATCAAGAATTTTCAGTGCTGCGTCGACGCGTATGGGAAAATGCTTGTAGATGTGGCAGAACTTATCAATGGGAAATTCGAAGGTGGCTTGATAGCCAGAACCGATGCCGATTTGATAAAAATAGGCCAATTGATCGTATACTTGACGCAAATAGTCTTTTTCTGGGAAAGTATCATTGATGCGCTTTTGCAGTTTTGCCTTGTCGCTTCCGTTGCAGAGCATCACGGCATAGGCTTTCTGTCCGTCGCGCCCAGCTCGTCCAGCTTCCTGAAAATAGGCTTCGAGACTGCTGGGACAGTCAATGTGGATGACCAGTCGCACACTTGATTTATCAATGCCCATGCCAAAAGCATTGGTTGCCACCATGATGCGTATTTGATTCTGTACCCATGCCAGTTGTCTGCGGTCTTTCTCGGCATTGTCAAGTCCGGCATGATAGAACGTGGCCGAGAATCCTTGTTGGTTCAGATAGTCTGAGATTTCTTTTGTGCGTCTGCGGCTCCTTGCATACACAATGGCAGTTCCTTCTACATTTTTCAGGATGTGCACCAGTTGTTGCAGCTTGTCTTGTGCTTGGCGAACAACATAGGCTAGGTTTTTGCGCTCGAAACTCATTCTGAACACATTCTTCTTTTTAAAAGCCAATCGGTCTTGAATGTCGTCAACCACTTCAGGAGTTGCAGTAGCCGTTAGTGCCAGCACAGGAATGTTGGGTAACTCTTTTCTTATATCAGCAATTTCCAGATAGGAGGGGCGGAAATCGTAGCCCCATTGGCTGATGCAGTGGGCTTCGTCTACGCAGATGAAACTCACCTGCATGTGGCGAATCTTTGTTCTGAATACTTCGGAAGCAAGACGCTCGGGAGAGACATAAAGTAGCTTCACACCACCAAAAATTGCGTTTTCGAGCGTTTGAACAATGCTGTCGTGTTGCATGCCAGAGTAGATGGCAGCAGCTTTGATTCCTTTTTGGCGCAATTGTCTCACCTGGTCTTTCATCAGAGCAATGAGTGGAGTGATAACGATGCACACGCCATCTTGTGCCAGGGCTGGCACTTGGAATGTGATAGACTTTCCACCGCCTGTAGGCATGAGCCCCAGTGTGTCGTGTCCGGCACCAATCGATTCGATGATTTCCTGCTGAATGCCTCTGAAATCATCATAATGCCAGTAATGCTGTAGAATGTCTCTATAGTTCTTCACTGGGCATAATGTCTTCTATCTGTAGTTGTATTTCGCCTCGTTTGTAAATGTTTTCCTCAATGGTGTAGACAATGTCGAATGAGCGTTTCGACTTGATATAGCGTGCAGCAGCACTCTGTCCGAAGGCAATGCCGTTCATGACATTGCTGGAGCGTGAATCGACCAGTTCCAGTTTGATGTGTTCTTGCTGTCGGCCAACCACTTTCGAAGTGCCGTAGTCATACACATTGCGCGTGCAGAAGATAGGCTTGGGATTGTCAGGCCCGTGGGGGGCCAGTTTGCGCAAGTCGTTGTGCAATTTCTTGTTAATGTCTCTGAAATCTATTTCTGCCTCAATCTCATAAGTGGCCTCTGTTTGTTCCGGCAGAATGTGCTCGCTCACGTATTTTTGTAGCCTACGTCGAAATTCTGGTATGTTCTCTTCTTTGAGTGTGAGTCCCACGGCATAGGTGTGACCACCAAAGTTCACAAGCAGATCACGACATTCTTTAATGGCATCATACAGGTCGTAGCCAGCCACACTTCTTGCTGAACCGCTGGCTATGCCATCTTGGCACGACAGCACCACTGTGGGCCGATAGTAAATCTCGCACAGTCTGGAGGCCACAATGCCAACCACACCTTTCTTCCAGCCCTCATTATAGAGCACAATGGCAGGCTGATGTTCCTGACTTTCCAGTCGTTCCACAATCTGGTTGGCCTCTTCGCTCATCTGCTTGTCAATATCCTTGCGCTGCTCGTTATATTCATTGATATGAACTGCTTCGGCAAGAGCCTGTTTCAGGTCTTTTTCAACCAGCAGGTCTACGGTCTCGGTGCCATTCTGCACACGTCCGCTGGCATTGATGCGTGGGCCGATTTTAAAGACGATGTCACTCATTGTGATTTCGCGTCCGGTTAGGCCACAAATTTCGATGATCGACTTCAGTCCCACCGATGGGTTCTGATTCAGCTGTTTCAGACCGTGAAAAGCCAAAATACGGTTCTCGCCCATTACTGGCACCATGTCGGCTGCTATGCTCACGGCACAAAAATCGAGTAGGGGAATGAGCTGAGAGAAAGGAATGCCGTTGTTCTTGGCAAATGCCTGCATGAACTTGAAGCCCACTCCACAACCGCACAGATGCTTGAAAGGATAGGTAGAGTCTACTCGTTTGGGATTTAAGATGGCCACAGCGCAAGGCAACTCGTCGTCTGGCACGTGGTGGTCGCAGATAATGAAATCGATGCCCAACTGTTTTGCGTAGGCAATCTCTTCAATTGCCTTGATGCCACAATCGAGTACAATAATAAGTTTTACGCCTTTTTCTGCAGCGTAGTCCAATCCCTTTCGGCTGATGCCGTAGCCTTCCTCGTAGCGATCTGGAATGTAGTACTCTATATTCGAGTAGAACTGCAACAGGAACTTGTACACCAGTGCAACGGCAGTACAGCCGTCAACGTCGTAGTCGCCATAAACCATGATGCGCTCCTTGCGTCCCATTGCGTCGTTCAGACGGTCCACAGCCACGTCCATATCATTCATGAGGAATGGATCGATGAGCTCGTTGAGCATGGGGCGGAAGAACCTCTTGGCAGCCGACTCTGTTCTGATGCCACGTTGTAGGAGCAGTTGCCCCATGATGGGGCTCATGCCAACCTTCTCGGCCAGTTCTTTAGCCGCTTGCTGTCGTTCGGGTGTAGGCGTTTCGTAATTCCATTTGTGATGCATTATATATTTTGTTTTTATCTTCTGTTCCAGATGGCCTTGCTTTTATCAAGGCCTGTTAGCCAAGGCACAAAAGTGCACAATAAGGCATATTAGCTTACAAAGATAAGCATAAATATTGAAATGAACACAAATTGCAGTTTTTTTAACAATTAGAGAGCTATTTCTGCTGAACCATAACAGCGGTGGTGCTGTTCGTCATAGACCACACAGAACTGGCCTGGAGCCACGCCATGTATGCGTGTTTCTGAGTGAAGCATGTAGCATCCATTGCCCTGTTGCTCCAGTCTGGCCTTGAAAAAATCGGGCGTGTGTCTAATCTTGAATGTCACCAGCTCGTCAGGATGTTTTCCGTTCAGGCTGTGAAAGTCTCTTATCTTGAATGTTTGGCTGTAAGCTGAGTCTGGATCATAGCCGTGTGCCACATAGATAATGTTCTGTTCCACATCTTTCTTCACCACAAACCATGGCCCACCACCGAAGCCCATGCCCTTGCGCTGGCCAATCGTGTGGAACCAATGGCCACGGTGCTCTCCAATCTTACGTCCGGTGTCCAGTTCAATCACATCGCCTTTTTGTTCGCCCAGGTATCGTCTCAGATAGTCGTTGTAGTTTATTTTTCCCAGAAAGCAAATGCCTTGTGAGTCCTTTCGGCGTGCGTTGACCAGATGCTCTCGTTCGGCAATCTGTCGCACCTCGTCTTTCATGTAGTGGCCAATAGGGAAGAGGGCCTTCTTCAGTTGCCAGTCGTATATTTGTGCCAGGAAGTCAGTCTGGTCTTTTACCGGATCTGGGCTGGTTGTCAGCCATTTAAGACTGTTCTCGTCAGTCTCTGTTTGAGCATAGTGGCCAGTGGCTATGAGGTCGTAGTCATGGCCGCGCTTTTCATGGAAAGCACCAAACTTGATGAGTCGGTTGCACATCACATCGGGATTGGGGGTCAACCCTGCTCGTACTTTTTCCATAGTGTAGCGCGTCACCTGGTCCCAGTACTCGCGGTGACAGTCAACAATCTCCAGTTTGCATCCATATTTATGGGCAACTGCCGTGGCCATTTCAACATCTTCCTCGCTCGAGCAGTCCCATTCTTCATTTTCTTCAGGACCAATCTTCACATAGAAACAGTCTGGATGCAGTCCCAGTCGGGCAAACTCGTAGACCACAACAGAACTGTCCACACCGCCAGAGAGCAGCACTGCTATGCGTTTATTGTTCAATACTTCTTCTTTCATGGATGCAAAGGTAGGAAATTTTTTTGAAACATGCGGTATTTTGTATTGAAATCCACAAGGCTATTCGCATGAAAAAGCCAGACCATTGTGTTGGCCTGGCTTTTTACCGTTAAAAACTAAGACGTGTTCCTTTAGCAAAGCTTGCGCGATCCGTCGCCAATCACCACATCATATACCTTGGGCTCATGGCCATACTTCTCGTTGAACCGTTTCTTGGCATCCTCAATGAACTTTTTGTAGAGGTCGTTGCGCACAAGATTGATGGTGCAGCCACCAAAGCCACCACCCATAATGCGCGAGCCTGTTACGCCATTCTCCTTGGCAATGTCGTTCAGGAAGTCGAGCTCCTCGCAAGAAACCTCATAGTCCTTCGACAGACCTTCGTGGGTCTTGTACATCATTTCGCCCACCTTTTCATAGTCGCCTTCGTTCAGGGCATCGCATACAGCCAGCACGCGGTCTTTCTCGCCCAGCACGAACTTAGCGCGCTTGTAGTCCTCATCGCCAACTTCGGCCTTCACTTCCTCAAGCTGTTCCCATGTGCAGTCGCGCAGGGTTTCAAACTTGCCTTCGGGATGCTTGGCCTGGATGTGCTTCACAACGTTCTCGCAAGAGTTGCGGCGATCGTTGTAGGGCGATCCTGCCAGCTGATGTTTCACCACTGAGTCGAGCAGAACCAGACGATAGCCATCGGGCTTGAAGGGGAAGTACTCGAACTCGCGGCTGCGGCAGTCAAGACGCATCAGGCAGCCTGCCTTGCCGAAGACGCTGGCAAACTGGTCCATGATACCACAGTTCACGCCGCAGTAGTTGTGCTCTGTTGCCTGTCCGGCCAGCACCATATCCCACTGTGAAACCTTGTTCTCGCCGAAAATGTCATTCAGACCACATGCGAAGCAACTCTCCATAGCGGCTGAAGAAGACATACCTGCACCGAGGGGCACGTCGCCAGCAAAAGCAATGTTGAAGCCCTTCACAGGAACGCCCAGTTTCTTCATCTCCAGTGCGATGCCGTAGATGTAGCGGGCCCATGAGGCTTTGGGGCCTGCGGGATCGCTCAGTTTGAAGTCCACGCGGTCCTTCAAGTCGATAGCGTATGCCATCACGGTGTCTTCTGTGTCGTTGGCACGCATTTCTGCTGTTACACCCTTGTCAACTGCTCCTGGGAATACGAAGCCACCGTTGTAGTCGGTGTGCTCACCAATGAGGTTAATACGACCTGGAGAGGTATAAACATTACCAGTCTTTCCATCGAAGTGCTTGATGAAGCGCTGTCTTACAAATTCAATATCAATCATGTTTCTATTAAAGTTTATTGGGTTAATATTATTACAATTATTATTTCACGTTGATACCAATCTTAGAGCCCCAGTTGCAGAACCACAGCACATAAGCGTAGTAAATGAACATCATCATGATGGCAACACCCACGCCGAGGGCAGGATTATCGACCACCGTTCCCATGAGCAAAGGCAGTGTGGCACCGCCCAACACGCCCATGTTGATAAGGCCAGATGCGTTCTTTGTATGTGGGCCCAACTCCTGCAAGCCAAGGTTAAAAATAAGTGGCCACATTACTGAGTGGAACAGACCGGCAGCCAGCATTGCATAGACAGCAGCCATGCCAGGCAGGAAGAATGATATGCCCACGCAGCAGGCACCGAGAATCAGGCATGCGGTGAGCAGTTTGCGAGCCTCGAACTTTGCCAGAATGGCAGAGCCAACGAAGCGGCCCACCATCATTCCACCCCAATAGAGAGGCAGGTAGTCAGTAGCCGATCCAGGCAGGTTGGGGTCTGCTTTCCAGTATGCAGGGAGCATTGAGGGAATACCAATCTCAAGGCCCATATACATGGCAATGGCAAGTGCGCCAAACCATACATGAGGATACTTGAACACGCTCGACTTGTACTGCTTTGCCTCTGCTGCAGCCTCTTCAGCATCTTCTTTCTTGTCCATGTCGGGATCGGGCAGCTTGATGAAGAACAGGATGGCAGCAATGACCAGTGCAAAGATGCCCAGCATGAGGAACGGTCCAGGCACGTTCTCCGGCAGTTTGGGCTTGTCAGCAATAATTACAGTAGTAATAAAAATAGGTGCAACGGTTGTGGCCACCGAGTTCAGAGCCTGTGACAGCGTCATGCGGAAAGCACCGCTCTCGGGCTTACCCAGCACCATCACGTAGGGATTGGCCACCAGTTGCAGCATCACAACGCCCAGAGCAACAATGCTCATGCAGCACAGAAATACGGTGTAGACACTTGAAGAACCTAATGCAGCCGTTACTCCTAAGTTGTTGGCAATGAAGCCCATACCAACCACCGTAAGTCCAAGGACGAGTGTGGCCTTGTAGCCAATCTTGCTCATCATCATGGCAAACGGGATGGAGAAGAAATAAGCACCATAGAAGAAGGTGTTTACCAATTGGCCCTGAGTGTCTGTCAGATGGAATGCATCTTTGCAGAATTCAATCATTGAATTGTTCATTGTTGTAATAAATCCAATAAGGAAGCACACAATGAACACAATGATCAGCGGAAACAAGTAGTTCTGTTGTTTTTGTGACATAATAATATTGTTTTTTTTGAAATTGTTTGCTCGCTATATAATTTGCTCATGGCAAACATGCTATTTGCCATGAGCAAATGGTATTGCTTCTTTATTCAGCTACTCCAAACTTATAAATGGTCTTCTGCTTGTAGCGTTCGCCCGGACGCAGAATAACCGAGGGGAAGTAGGGACGGTTGGGCGTGTCGGGGAAGTGCTGGCATTCGAAGCAGATGGCTGAGCGACGGCCGAATGTGGCACCATGATAGCCCTTGTAACCGTCGGCCCAGTTGTCGCTGTACACCTGTACGCCAGGCTCTGTGGTGTAGACCTCCATTGTTCGGCCACTGTTGGGATCGCAAATTTTTGCTGCAAAACTCAATTCGCCTTCTTCCTGCTTGTTCAGCACAAAGCAGTGGTCATAGCCGGCACCATTCTTTATCTGTTCGTCGTCGGCATCAATGTCCTGTCCAACGGGTTTGGCCGAACGGAAGTCGAAAGGTGTGCCTTCCACTTTGCGAATTTCTCCTGTAGGAATGGATGTTTCGTCAATGGGAATATAGAAGTCGGCATTGATCTGGCACTGCAGGTCGTTGATGGTGGGTGTGGGGTCGGCAGTTCCTGCCAGACAGAAGAATCCGTGATGAGTGAAGTTCACGATAGTCTTCTTGTTAGAGGTGGCCAGGTATTCCAGCGTCAACTCGTTTTGGTCGGTAAAGGTGAACTCCACGGTAATGTCGACTTCGCCAGTGAAGCCTTCTTCGCCGTAAGACGATATGCGGTGCAGGGCCAGCGAGCGTGGGCCCATTTGCTTGGCATCCCAAACACGCGCGTGGAAGCCTGTGGGGCCGCCATGCAGAGCGTTGGGACCATTGTTGATGGCCAGCTGATATTCTTTGCCGTTCAGTATGAACTGACCTTTGTTGATGCGGTTGCCGTAGCGGCCAATCAAGGTGGAAAGGAATGGTTCTGGTGAGTTGATTACTGACTGAATATTGTCGTGTCCCTGAATAACATTGGCAACGTTGCCGTTCTTGTCGGGCACCATAATGGCACAGATGGCTCCACCGTAGTTAGTGATGGCTACCTCATAGCCCTTGCGGTTGCGCAGAATGTAGAGATCGGTCTTTTTGCCATTGACTGTGGTCTGGAAGTCTTCGCGCTTCAGACCACACAAATTCGCATTTTCTGTTGTGTTTGCCATAATTTGTTTGGTTTTAGTTACAGTATCTTTTGCAAAGGAACAAAAAAAAGCCGACATGTGCAAACATATCGGCGAAAAATTGTTGTTAAAAACACCTAAACGCGTGTTTTCAGGAAGTCGGCCACCACATAGGTACTGCCTCCAATGAAGATTACGTCGTTGGGCTTTGCTCTCAGCAGAGCTGTCTTATAGGCTTCTGCCACAGTGGGATAGCTTTCGCCCGACAATCCAAACTGGTCGCCAAACACTTTGAGCGATGTTTCGGGGAATGCGCGCTTGGTCGATCCTTTAGTATAATAATAGGTGGCGTTCTTCGGCAACAGGTTCATGACGCCATAGATGTCCTTGTCGTCGACCATGCCGAAGATAATGTGCAGATGTTCGCACTCCAATTCGCTCAGCTGCTTGCTCAGTGCTTCCCATCCAGCCACGTTGTGGCCCGTGTCGCAAATCACTGTGGGGTTCTCTCTCACTTTTTGCCAGCGTCCCATCAGTCCTGTGAGTGTACACACATTCTGCAAGGCATAGTTCATTTCCTCCTGCACCTTGCGATTGTTTTCTGGGTCATAGCACAGGCAAATGTATTCCATGTCCATGAGTTGATGCATGGCTACCATGATGGTGTTTGTGTTGTGCTGCTGGTAATTGCCGCTCAACTCGCCTTTGAAGTCACCCAGATGTACACATTTATATAAAAATCCACCTTCGGGCTGTGGTTCGGCCGAAACAATTTCCTTCTCATCGTCGTCTTCGGCAAAGTGGATTGGGGCTTTTGCTTCAGTGGCCAGCGCTTCGAACACCATCCGTGTTTCCGGGGTGTGTTCGCCAATGACCACGGGAATACCCGGCTTGATAATGCCGCCCTTCTCCATGGCGATTTGTTCCAATGAGGCGCCCAGCAGTTGAGTGTGGTCCAGTGAGATGTTGGTGATAACCGACAGAATGGGAGTAATGATGTTGGTTGAGTCGAGTCGGCCGCCCAGCCCCACTTCCACTACCGCAATGTCTACGTCCATGTCTCTGAAGTAGCAGAAAGCCATTTCTGTGGCAATCTCGAAGAAACTTGGGTTGGCTTTGTCGAACAAGTCCTTGTTTTTCTCAACAAACTGGGTCACATAATCCTCCGCAATTGGCTGACCATTGACGCGGATGCGCTCACTGAAGTCCACAAGATGGGGCGAGGTGTAGAGCCCCACCCTGTAGCCAAACACTTGCAGCAGGGCTGCAATACTGTGTGACACAGAGCCTTTTCCGTTGGTGCCGGCAATGTGGATGGAGCGAAAACTTTCGTGCGGATGCTCGAAGTGCTCGTCCAACTTCAGCATGGTTTCCAGTCCTGGCTTGTAGCCAGCCTGTCCCTGATGCTCGAAATTGGCTGTCTTGTTGAACAGATAGTCAACGGTCTCTGCGTAAGTCATAGGCTTTATGAGAAATAGTTCTTAAACCTTTGGAATATGGAGTCGCGTGTCTGCTTGTCGCCTTTGAAATTGTCGCTTCCACGAAAGTGTTCCATGGCCTGCCGTTCTTCGCGTGAAAGTGTCTTTGGAACATATACGCTGATGTTTACCACCAAGTCGCCTCTTCCGTTGCCATAGCCTTGCACTGCAGGCAGCCCCTTGCCTCTGAGACGCAACGTTTTGCCAGGTTGCGTACCGCTATCCATCTTCACTTTCAGCTTGTTCCCATCAATGGTAGGAATCTCCACATCGCCTCCAAGTGCTGCTGTAGGGAAGTCGAGCAACAGGTTGTAAATCAAATCGTTTCCATCGCGTACGAAAGTGTCGTTTGGCTCTTCTTCAATAAACACTTGAATGTCGCCGGCGATGCCGTTGTTGGGACCGGCATTTCCTTTGCCAGGAACGTTCACCACCATTCCTTCGGCCACGCCAGCAGGAATGTTTATTTCGACCACTTCCTCGCCCTTGGTCACGCCCGTGCCGCCACATTCATGACATTTGTGCTTGATCACTTCGCCTGTGCCATGGCAGGTGGGGCATACGCCCTGTGTCTGCATCATGCCGAAGATGCTTTGCGTGGTGTGTGTGATAATACCCGATCCGTGACAGGTGGGACATTGTTCCTTGCCGCTGTTGTCCTCAGCACCTGTGCCACCACAGTGGCTGCAGGCGATGTCTTTGCGCAACTTGAATTTCTTGGTCACACCCTTGTTGATTTCCTCCAGTGTGAGTCTCACTTTCAGTCGCAGGTCGCTGCCACGTTGCTGTTGCTGACGGGCGCGGCCACCGCCGCCGAATCCTCCAAATCCGTGGCCACCAAAGATGTCGCCAAACATTGAGAAGATGTCGTCCATATTCATCGAAGCACCGCCAAATCCACTGAATCCGCCAGCACCGCCCATTGGCCCGTTAAAGCCAAACTGGTCGTACTGCTGTCGCTTCTGTGGGTCGTGCAGCACGTTGTAGGCTTCGGCTGCCTCTTTGAACTTCTCTTCGGCAATCTTGTCGCCCGGGTTGCGGTCGGGGTGATATTTGATGGCTATTTTGCGATAGGCCTTCTTGATCTCTTCTTCCGATGCGGTCTTCTCTACGCCCAGCACCTCGTAGTAGTCTCTTTTGTTCATTGTTTTAATAACAGCTTACTTCTTACTGTCCCACAGCCACCTTGGCATGTCGAATTACTTTATCATTCAGTTTATAACCAGTTGCCAAGCAGTCGATTACTTTTCCTTTCTTGTCGTCGCCCATGCCGGGAACCATTGCCACGGCTTCGTGAATGTCGGTATCGAAATCGGCATTTTCCGTTTCAATCTTTTGCACGCCATGACCTTCGAGCACCTTCACGAGCTTGTGATAGATCAGTTCCATTCCTTCGCGCAGCACAGCAGGATCTTCGGTGGATTCGCCGTTTTTGATGGCACGTTCCATGTCGTCGAGCACAGGCAAAAGGGTGGAAATCACTTTCTCGCCGCCATTCAGAATCAGCTCGGCACGCTCCTTGATGGTGCGTTTACGATAGTTATCGAACTCAGCTGCCAGATAGGCATATTTTGTTTTCCACTCAGCAGCCTGTTCGTTAGCCAGCTCCAGTGGGTCTTTCGCCTCGGCTGTGTCTTCTGTTTCTTCAACAGAAACTTCGTTTTCAGCTACTGCCATTTCGTCAGCAGTTTGTTCTTCTGCCACTTCGTCAGTCAACTGTTCTTCTTCATTCAGTTCCTTTTCGTCCATTTTATCTATGTTTTTATTGTTTACTACATTATGTGCAAATATTGTGCCATGTTGTTTAGGGGGTACAAAGTTACGAAAAAACGAGAGAAGAACAAAACAAACGTGTTTGTTTTTTCTTCCGAGTAACGAATTTTGCAGGGCCCAAAATGAAGTCCCGAATAACAAATAGCCCTCGGCAAGCCGAGGGCCTTGGAAATTAGAGG
>CACXUV010000072.1 GCA_902770845.1 uncultured Prevotellaceae bacterium | reverse complement strand
ATAGAACGTCGCCGCCCCCTTTTTCGCCCCGTTTGCAGCCTCTTGCCTGCATGTCAGCACCATCATGGGGCGCAACGGAGGCTCCGTTGCGTGCCAGAAAGACCACTTTTGCACCACAACCACAGCCCCATTGCCATGCAACGGAGCCTCCGTTGTGTGGCAACGGGGCCTCCGTTGCAATGCGTCGGGAGAAAGTCTTTCGTTGAGATTCGCGCAAAGTGCTGTTTTACAAACGCTTACGAACCACGCTCATAACTCAAAAATTTCGGGCAAAAATATTTTTCCTGACCGCGAAGCGATTCTCGCGCTTGTTCAGACATTGTTTTTTTGACACGAAGGATCGTCAAATCGTAAATTTCAAAATAAATAGTAAATCAACAAAGAATCGTATCGTGTTTGCTATAAGGAAATTCAAGTTTCTCAAGCTCGCCGATTCTTTTTTTTCAGCACAGAGAACACGGAGGAGGAGAAGCCCCACCCCCAGCCCCTCCCCCGTAGGGAGGGGAGCTTTTGCGGCTAAAGCCTCCCCATCGGGGGGGAGGTTCTTGCTCCATTTTCATTATGCAAGCGTCCCTTTGGGCCGAGCGGGTGAGGGCTAAGAGGTGCCAAAGGCACTGCACAGAGAGGGCTACGCCATAAAAACAGGGCGCAGCACTCTGTGAAGAACCTTTAGGTTCCTCAAAAAAACTCTTTCTATATGGAAATAGACTCTGTGTGCTCAGTGTTCTCGGTGTTTCAAAGAGCATGCGAAAGTTGAATTCTTATTATATTATAGGCCGTCCATCGTGGCGGTCTTTTTTTATACCCCTACACAATGAACCGAAGAAGTGGCGTAAATTGTGAGCAATAAGACCAGACCGATGGGCGACGGGAGCGATTTCAACGCTGAAAGCGGTGAGCCACGGAAAACGTTGTTAGTAACAAATAGTTACCAAGTAACAGTATTACACTTTGTTAATCTAAGTTAACGCTACTTTCGCAGATGTCCGATAATATCACAATTCCTACTTTTTGGTAACTATGACACCAAAAAGTGCCTTCTTGTGGGAAAGAAAATCTTGTCGTACCTTTGCAATCGAAATCAAACAAATAACATTTTAAACAAATAAAGAATTATGAGACAGATTGAGACAATTAAAAGTGGTAAGAACTTCAGTGCAGTAAGCGTAGGTAAGATGAGTGAGATTATCGAACATGTTCTTCCCATGGGGCCGAACGTAACTATTCAGGGAAAAGTGTTTGCAGGGCAGGCCGTAGGTGCTACGGGCAGCGAGTTCTCGTTCCAGACGCTCGTTCCCGGTCAGGACAGCGGTTTCCTGCACACTCACAAGACCCACGAGGAACTTTACTTCATTCTGAAGGGCGAAGGTCAGTATCAGGTGGACGGTGAGATTTTCCCTGTCAGCGAGGGCACTGTTATCCGCGTCGCTCCCGATGGCAAGCGTGCACTGAAGAACACAGGCAGCGAGAACCTCACCATGCTCTGCATCCAGTACAAGGCTAATGCTTTCACCGAGGCTGACAGTCCTATGACTGACGGTGTCATCCTGCAGGAAGAACTGAAATGGTAAGCGATATGTTTGAAAAAGCAATTCTGTTTCTGAAAGAACACAAAGAGATTGCCCTTGCAACCAGCGAGGGCAATCTTCCTAAGTTGCGCATTTTTCAGATCATGAGGCAGGAAGGGCATGTACTCTACTTTGCCACTTCTGCCAAGAAGGCGGTCTATCGGGAGTTGCGTCAGAATCCCAATGTGGAGATTCTGGCCTATGCAGATAATGTTTCCGTTAGATGTTTTGGTATGGTGAACTTCAACGTAGAGGATGACGTGAAGCGATGGATATATGACAATAATCCCGTGCTGTCTCGTCTCTATACAAGCTATGACCAAATGGAATACTTCTGCCTGCCAATAGCTGAGATGGATTATTACGATCTTTCCCCAACACCACCGAGATTCCTGCATTTCGACCTCATTGCAGGCGAAGTTTGCGATTCTGCGAGAGAATTGCCAAACATGTTTGAGCAATCCAGAGCGTAAGTAAACTCGACCAAAGGTCAAGTAGGACAGGGATTCATCGGTGAGAGATTCAAGTCTAATTAGGTGAATTTGATGAAAAAAAACTGAAAGTGCCCTATACATAGTGAGACCAATCAGTTTTCCATCAACGACTGGCTTGAAGGACGATATAATATGCTATTGACCTGTTGGTTGAATTAAAATTTCAGCGAGCCATTCGCAGAAATGCAGATCGTCAAAAGCACGATAACGATGATGCTGTTTTGAGAAATTCGCTTCAAAATTACTAAAAATCAGCTTAATTCTGACATTTTGCAAGTGAATGTATGTTATTTCGGCAATTTTCTAATAAAAATTGAGTAGTTTTGTGCCCAATTTAAGATTCGTACTATATGATAGACCAGATTTTAGACTATAACAAGGACTTTGTAGCTCGGAAAGACTACGAGAAGTTTCTGACTGATAAGTACCCCGATAAGATGTTGGCGGTACTCTCCTGTATGGACACAAGGTTAACCGAACTGCTCCCTGCTGCCTTGGGATTGAAGAATGGTGATGCCAAGATTATCAAAAACGCAGGTGGCTTGGTTATCTCTGCTTTCGATTCTGCCATGCGGAGCCTCATTGTGGCCATCTATGAATTGGGCGTGAGGGAAATAATGGTTGTTGCTCATTCTCATTGTGGAGCTTGTCATATGAGCTATGACCACTTCCATCACGAAATGATTGCCCGTGGTGTGACAGGCGAAACACTTGACACCATCCAGAAGTGCGGCATCGACCTGCATCACTGGTTGGAGGGATTCAAGGACACTTCCGAATCCGTCCGCAAGACTGTTGAGACCATTAAGACCCATCCACTTATTCCGAAAGACATTGTGGTCAGGGGATTCATTATTGATTCTGAGACTGGAAAATTGGAAGAGATTAAGAGCTGATGTACTACTTACCCAAAGACCCTGCAATACTTGTTTCGAGCGTCAATATGCTTCTGAGGGATGAAGAGTTTGACAGTCTCGAATCACTTTGCTATGCCTTCAGCAAGGAACCAAACGAGATTAAGGACTACCTGTTGGGTAAAGGCTTTGTTTGGAGTGAGGAACAAAAACAGTTTAGGCCGATTGGCTACGACGCATGATAACAAAGGACAGCATAGAGACTGCATATAGTTTCCTGCATCAGAAACGGAACGTCTACATTCATTCTTCTCTCGACTGGCAGAAGGATGACATTGAAATTGCCATTGCCTCGTATGCGGATGAAATGAGCCAGGAATTACTTGAAGCTATTTCTGGTGGCAGGACTGACTTCCTGAGAGACCACAAACGGTTTCAAGAGGATATCACCAAGGCTGTTGAAATACTGGAAAATATATTATAACTATGATAGAATAATTTGAAGAGCCAATCGCCCCGGAAGGACGCTTGACCAAGCAAGAACTCTACTTGGTTGTAGCAGCTATGCAGTTAAACGGGATGGGCAATCACATGGTCAAAATGTAATAATAGATATTTTTTGTTCCCTAAAAGATGTTTTCTGCGTTCGAATTCTTTAGGATTGTCTCCGTTCCATGTCATAGAACAAAGTCATGAACAGGTTTCCTATACTCATTTCATATGCCCTGTTCAGTGCTACAGGTCGAATTCTTCCAAAGTGCGGAAAAATGAGAGAAATGCAAAATTTATTAGCGCTTTTCCGAATGCAATTGAAAACTATTTCGTAATTTTGTAGCGCCTTAGCCCCAAACAGGTATGTTTTGGGTACATATTTTAAAAAAAATCATGCATATTGTTGTAGCAGGAAATATTGGAAGCGGAAAGTCGACTCTCACGCGCATGCTGGCCCGGCATTATGGTTGGGAGGCCCGTCAGGAGACTGTGGAGGGCAACCCCTATCTGGAAGACTACTATCGCGACTTGCACCGATGGTCGTTCAACCTCGAGGTGTTTTTCCTGAAAGAGCGCTTTCGCGATCTCATTGCCATCTCGAAGGCCAGTCACACTGTGGTGCAAGACCGCAGTATTTTCGAGGGCGTCTATGTGTTCATGCAGAACAATAAGGACATGGGCAACCTTTCTGATCGCGACTATGATACCTATATGGAGCTTTTCGAACAGATGATGACCGTGGTGAAGATGCCCGACCTGATGATTTATCTGCGCGCCTCGGTGCCGCATCTGGTGGGAAATATTCAGAAGCGTGGACGTGACTATGAGCAAACCATGCAGTTGGAATATCTGGAGAAACTGAATCGTCGCTATGAGGATTTCATCGAACGCTATGAAGGGCGCAAGATTATCGTGGAGAAAGATCCCATCGACTTTGAGCACAACCCGAGGGACTTTGCCAAGATTGCTGACCAGATAGACCGGACACTCTTCGGACTCTTCAGTTCATATTAACACAGAAAAAAAGATGCACATTGCAGTAGCAGGAAACATTGGCAGCGGAAAGACCACGCTGACCAAGATGCTGGCCCACCGTTACGGGTGGACGCCAAGGTTCGAACCCGTAGACAACAACCCCTACCTGGCCGACTTCTATGCCGACATGAAGCGTTGGTCGTTCAATTTGCAGGTCTATTTCTTGAACAAGCGTTTCAAGGAAGTGGTTGAGATTTCGCGTTCGCAGGACACCATCATACAAGACCGCACCATCTTTGAGGATGCCTGCATTTTTGCCCCCAACCTGCACGGACAGGGCATGATGAGCGATCGCGACTTCCTGAACTACAAGGATCTGTTCGACCTGATGATGTCGTTGGTGAAGTTGCCCGACCTGATGATCTACATTCGGTCGAGCATTCCCACGCTGGTGGCACAGATTCAGAAGCGTGGCCGCGAGTATGAGCAGACCATGCGCCTGGACTATCTCGAAGGGCTTTCGCGTCGCTATGAGGACTGGATTGCCAGCTACAAGGGCCAGCTCATCGTGATCGATGGCGACCACTGCAAGTTTGGCGATAATCCGGAGCACTTCAAGCAGGTGACCGATATGATTGACGCCAAGCTCTATGGTCTGTTTCCCATGGAGTGAAATTTATTTGCCGGCTTCGAAGTCGGCAAGTTTTTTCAGGTAGTGCTGGCGCAGGTCTTGCCAACGGTAGTAGGGCCACTGGTCGGTGTGGGCCGGCAGGCTCACTTCGCGCTCGTTCAGCATGCCCTTCACGAGAATGTCGCCCTGCTTGCCCTTCTTGGGGCGATAGAAGATGAACTGAATGTTGCACGCCATGGGGAAGATGCGATAGTTGCGCCATGTGTCGTCCAGGTGGTCCAAGTCGCTGAAGCTTTCTCCATAGCTGTTCATTTCGAGCAGACAGGCAAGTGGCATGACGCACACTTCGTGGCCAAAGCGCAGGGTGGCCTGCACCTGTGTGACGGTGTCGGCAGTCTCAATGATGTTTCTCAGCAGGTTCTCCTGGCTGAAGGGCATGATACCATCGGTCACGGGCGAGCAACCGTAGTCAAGGAACCAGCCCACGTTGCGAATGCGCCATTGGTCGTAGAGTTCGTCGGTGGTGAAGAGCGACAGCAGCTCAATGTCGGTGTCGTGGCTCTGCATGTTGGTGGCCACGTCGAAGAGACGGCGCATCAGGTTGCCTTGGTCTATGCTGTCCTTGGCCCACTGGGCATCGTTGAACAGCACGGAGCACAGCCGTTCGGGATGGGTGAGCCGACGGGTGTATTCGTCTCGGGTGTGCTTGCCTTTCTTGCTGGCTTGTTTCAGACGGTCGCTCCAGCGCTGGTTCAGGTAGTGTTGCAGCGACTCGCTCACGTCGTTATGTATGCGCACGGTGGGGTTGGCCCCCTGCAGCTCTTCACACTCGGCCATCATCGAGAGAATGCAGCGTGGCACCACCGTGGAGCGAGCGTCGACGGGAACATTCTTCTTCAGGAATATTTCGGGGAAATTCTGTGTCAGACGCCTGCCAATGCCGTGGTGCTGGCGTTCGCCCACGGTGGTCAGGTCGCCCAGGCGCTTCACCGTGGTGGGGTAGAAGCGCTCCATCTTCTGCAGTACATCGGCCCCCTGGCTGGTGAGCTTGCCTTGCTGGCTGGCCTTGACCAAGGCGTCGATCACGTCGGTATAGTCGTGGGTGCTGAGCAGCCAGCGCGAGCCGTGGCGCCCGTAATGAGTTAGGTAGTATGGCTCGTAGCCCTTGGGAGCTGGCGACAGCTTATCGGTGCTCAGCTGGCGGTTGTAGTCCAGGTAGTTGCTTCCAGCGAGATAGGGGTTGGCAGCAATTTCGTCGCGAGCGGTCTGTGCCTGCAAACTGAGGCACAGACCGGCTGCATAGAGTAGTGTGAAGATTTTTTTCATGTTAGTATGTGCTTCGTCGGGGTTATAATCCTGTGCAAAGATAAGGAAAATAGCTCAGACGGCCAAATAATAATATGACCTTTTTTAGTTTCTGAACACCAGTCCTTCGCCAAACTCGTCGATGATGATGGGCTTTGCGGGGTTGATGTCGCCGCGTAGCAACTTCTTCGACAGGTCGTTGAGCACATATTGCTGGATGGCGCGCTTCACGGGGCGGGCACCCATGTCGGGGTCGTAGCCCTCATGGGCCAGCCACTTGATGGCATGGTCGGTGACTTCGAGGTGGAAGCCCTGCGGCTGGAGCATCTGCTGCACGCGGTCCAGTTGCAGACGCACCACCTGTGCAATCTCGTCTTCAGACAGTTGCTGGAAGGTGATGATCTCGTCTATTCGGTTCAGGAACTCTGGGCGCATGGTCATGCGCAGCTGTTCGCGCGTGGCGTTCGAGGTCATGATGATGATGGTGTTCTTGAAGTCGGCTGTGCGGCCCTTGTTGTCGGTCAGTCGGCCATCGTCGAGCACTTGCAGCAGTATGTTGAAGACGTCGGGATGGGCCTTCTCAATTTCGTCGAAGAGCACCACGCTGTAGGGTTTGCGTCGCACAGCCTCGGTGAGCTGTCCGCCTTCGTCGTAGCCCACGTAGCCCGGAGGCGCACCGATGAGTCGGCTGACGGTGTGCTTCTCCTGATACTCCGACATGTCAATGCGGGTCATCATCGTTTCGTCGTTGAACAGGTATTCGGCCAGGGCCTTGGCCAGTTCGGTCTTGCCTACGCCGGTGGTTCCCATGAAGATGAACGAGGCAATAGGCCGCTTGGGGTCTTGCAGTCCGGCACGGCTGCGCCGCACGGCATCGGAGACGGCCGTGATGGCTTCGTTCTGGCCAATGACCCGCTTGTGCAGTTCCTCTTCCAGATGCAAGAGCTTCTCGCGCTCGCTCTGCATCATGCGGGTGACGGGTATGCCCGTCCAGCGGCTCACCACCTCGGCAATGTCATCGGCAGTGACCTCCTCGCGCACGAGGCGGGTACCCACGGAAGAACCGTCGGATGCGGCGGCATCGAGCTGGGCCTGTATCTTCTTGATGTCGTCTTCGAGAGCCTTCAGCTTCGAGTAGCGAATCTCGGCCACACGGCCATAGTCGCCTTCGCGTTCGGCACGCTCAGCCTCCAGTCGCAGTTGCTCCATTTGCTGCTTGTCTTGCTGAATCTTATTGATGAGCTGGCGTTCGCCCTCCCATTTGGCCCGGAACTGCGACTCCTGGTCTCTCAGTTCGGCAATCTCCTTGTCGAGCTGGGCGATTTTCGGCTCGTCGCCCTCGCGCTTGATGGCCTCGCGCTCAATCTCCAACTGTGCCAGTCGCCGGGTGATCTCGTCGAGTTCCTCGGGCACAGAGTCGCGCTCCATGCGCAGTTTGGCGGCAGCCTCGTCCATGAGGTCAATGGCCTTGTCGGGCAGGAATCGCTCGGTGATGTAGCGTTCCGACAGTTTCACGGCGGCAATGCAGGCATCGTCTTGTATGCGCACCTTGTGGTGATTCTCGTAACGCTCTTTTAAGCCACGCAGGATGGAGATGGCAGAAAGTTCGTCTGGCTCGTCGACCATCACCGTCTGGAAACGTCGCTCCAGGGCTTTGTCTTTCTCGAAATACTTCTGATACTCGTTGAGCGTGGTGGCACCAATGGCCCTCAGTTCGCCTCGCGCCAACGCAGGCTTCAGTATGTTGGCGGCATCCATGGCCCCTTCGCCACCGCCTGCTCCCACCAGCGTGTGAATCTCGTCTATGAACAGGATGATGCGCCCCTCGCTCTGCGTCACCTCATTGATGACACTCTTCAGTCGCTCTTCGAACTCGCCCTTATACTTGGCACCAGCCACCAGTGCACCCATGTCGAGCGAATAGAGCTGCTTGTCCTTCAGGTTTTCGGGCACGTCGCCGCGAACAATGCGTCCGGCCAGTCCCTCAACGATGGCCGTCTTGCCCGTGCCCGGCTCACCTATTAATATTGGGTTGTTCTTGGTGCGTCGGCTCAGGATTTGCAGCAGTCTGCGAATCTCATCATCGCGCCCAATCACCGGGTCGAGCTTGCCGGCACGGGCCAGGTCGACGAGGTTCTTGGCATACTTCTCAAGGCTCTGGTAGTTGTCATCGGCACTCTGGCTTTGCACTTTTTGGCCCTGGCGCAGCTCCAGAATAGCCTGTCGCATGTCTTTCTCCGTGGCACCGGCATCTTTCAGAATGCGGCTCACGGTGCTGTTGACCAACAGAAGAGCCAAAAGGATTGGCTCGCACGATACGTATTCGTCGCCCATTTCCTTGGCCGTGTCTTCAGCCTTCATCAGCACCTTGTTGGTGTCGCTGCTCAGGTAGGGTTCGCCACCCTGCACGCGTGCCAGGTGTTGTAGCTCCTGCTGAGCCAGCATCCCTATTTGCTGAGCGTTCATGCCCAGCTTCTGGAAGATGAATGTGGTCACGTCCTTGGCTTTGTCCATCAGTCCTAAGAGCAGATGCACGGGTTCGATGGTCTGTTGTCCGCCACGCTGTGCCGTCTGCACGGCAGCCTGCACAGCCTCTTGGGCTTTGATTGTAAACTTTTCTAATGTCATGATATTCTCCTTTCTTTTTGTTTTTTCACGAAGGGGTCTTCAAATAGTATGCCTGTACAAGAAAAAACGACAAAACGGCAGTAAAGGCCGACAAAATGGCAATATTTGGGAGACTAGTCAAGAACGAAGATGCCATGAATTGAAAAAAGCAAGTAAAAAAACAGCCGTTTTCTTGCTTGTTTCATGGAAAAGCACTACATTTGTGGTCAGAAAACCTAAGTATTACATTTATGATAGACGTAAAAGAAACATTGAAGAAAGCCGAAGAGAGAATGGAAATGGCTGCCATGTTCCTGGAAGACGAGCTGAACCGCATTCGTGCCGGACGCGCCAATGTAGCCATTCTCGACGGAGTGAGGGTCGAGTCCTACGGCTCGCGAGTTCCCCTGAACCAAGTGGCCAACGTGTCGACGCCCGATGCCCGTACCATCGCCATCAAGCCCTGGGACCGCAAGCAGATTCGCGACATTGAGAAGGCCATCATGGACAGCGATGTTGGCATCACACCTGAGAACAATGGCGAGGTGATTCGACTGGCCATTCCTCAGCCCACCGAGGAGCGTCGTCGCGACCTTGTGAAGCAGTGCAACAAGATTGCCGAGAAAGCCAAGGTAGAGGTGCGCAACGTGCGTGCCGACGTGAAGGACAAACTGAAGAAGGCCATCAAGGATGGGCTGTCGGAAGACAATGAGAAGGACGCCGAGCTGGAGCTGCAGAAGGTGCACGACAAGTACATCAAGAAGCTCGACGAGCTGATCGAGGCCAAGAACAAGGAAATTATGACCGTATAGTGTGGCGTTGGGCGTTCAATGTTCAATGTTCAACGTATGAAAGGACTCGTTGTTAAGAATACTGGAAGCTGGTACACCGTCCGCACAGACGATGACCAGCTTCTTGAGTGTAAGATAAAAGGCAACTTCAGGCTGAAGGGCATTCGCTCCACCAATCCCGTGGCTGTGGGCGACAGGGTGGAGGTGAAGGTGATTAGTGATGGTTGCTGGATTGTGGCTATTGAAGACCGCCGCAACTACATCATTCGCAAGAGCATCAATCTCTCGAAGCAAAGCCACATTCTGGCGGCCAATGTAGATCAGGCGTTTCTTGTGGTCACTGTGGGGCGCCCACAGACCAGCACAACCTTCATCGACCGTTTTCTGGCTTCGGCTGAAGCCTATCGCGTGCCCGTGTACCTTATATTTAATAAGACTGATGTGTTAGACGAAGATGAGTTGCGCTATCAGGAGGCCATGGTCAATCTTTATGAAACCGTGGGCTATGAGTGTCGTCAGATTTCTGCTGCCACGGGTCTGGGCGTAGAAGAGTTGCGCCCTTTGCTTGAGGGCAGGATCACCCTGCTCAGTGGCAACAGTGGAGTGGGGAAGAGCACGCTCATCAATCGTCTAGCGCCTCACGCCAACTTGCGCACCGCTGAGATTAGCGATGCCCACAACACAGGCATGCACACCACCACATTCAGCGAGATGATACCTCTCGCCACTCAAATTTCCCCTCCTGCTTCTTCCCCCTCTTATCTCATCGACACCCCGGGCATCAAGGGCTTTGGTACTTTCGACATGGAGCGTGAGGAACTGACCAGCTATTTCAAAGAGATATTCCATTTCTCCCAAGATTGTCGTTTCTCCAACTGCACCCACACCCATGAGCCGGGTTGTGCTGTGCTGAAAGCCGTGGAAGACCACTACATTGCCGAGAGTCGCTATCAGAGCTACCTTTCGATGCTCGACGACAAAGATGAAAACAAATACCGCGAAGCCTACTGAGCTTCGCGGTATTTGTAAGATAAGGTGTTCTGTGTTTCGTCAAAATGAAAGTAAATCAATAAAATTCGTGTCATTTTGCAAAATAAATCAACAAAAATATTGTTGATTGGTAAATAATTTGTACCTTTGCACGAAAATTTTGAAAACGAAACCTACAGAAAGATGAGCAAACTTATCAAACCGATGGGCTACCAACAGTTGCTCGATACCAAGCAAACCGAGCAGGGCATCAAGCTGATCAAGGAGTTTTTCCAGCAAAATCTGTCGACAGAACTGCGCCTTCGCCGAGTCACAGCGCCGCTATTTGTGCTGCAGGGACTGGGCATCAACGACGACCTGAACGGTGTGGAGCGTGCTGTGACCTTCCCAATTAAGGATTTGGGCGATGCCCGTGCCGAGGTTGTGCATTCGCTGGCCAAGTGGAAAAGGCTCTCGCTGGCCGAGTACAAGATAGGTCGTGGCTATGGCATTTACACTGATATGAACGCCATCAGGGCCGATGAAGAACTTGACAACCTGCATTCGCTCTATGTGGACCAGTGGGACTGGGAGGCTGTTATTGGCCGCGAAGACCGCACGCTGGCTTTTCTTAAAAACATTGTGGAGCGCATTTATGCTGCCATTCGCCGCACGGAGTATCTTGTCTGTGAAACCTATGAGCAAATAAAGCCCTTCTTGCCGGAGAAAATACATTTCATCCATGCCGAGGAATTGCTGCGCATGTATCCCACCAAGACTCCCAAGGAGCGCGAAGACGCCATTTGCGAGGCTTACGGGGCAGTGTTTATCATTGGCATTGGTGGCAAATTGTCGAACGGAGAGAAACACGACGGACGTGCCCCCGACTATGATGACTGGTCGACCGTGGCCGAAAACGGGCGTAAAGGACTGAATGGCGACATTCTGATTTGGTATCCCGTGTTGGGACGCTCGTTCGAACTGTCTTCGATGGGCATCCGTGTCGACAAGGACTCGCTGCTTCGTCAGTTGCAGTTGGAAGGACAGGAAAATCGTCAGCAGCTCTATTTTCATCAGCAGTTAATCAATGGCAAGCTGCCGCTCAGCATTGGCGGTGGCATTGGTCAGAGTCGGTTGTGCATGGTGTTGCTGCACAAAGCCCACATAGGCGAGATTCAGGCATCTATTTGGCCCGACGACATGCGCCGCGAGTGCAAGGAAATGGGCATGCCGCTGATATAAGACCCCATTTCAACCATGTTTTCTCTCATGGAACAACAGAAAGTTATCTTGTCTGAAAATCTTGAGAAAGCGTTGGCTGCTGCTATCCATGAGTGCAGCCACGACCGTCTTTTCGTGTTGGTCGACGAGACTACCGCGCGCTTGTGTCTGCCAGTGGTGGCTGGTTTCGACTGCATGAAAGAGGCACAGTCCATTGTTATTCAGCCCGGCGATCAGCACAAGGACGTGGATGCGCTGGCTCATGTGTGGAGCGAACTGGGACGTATGGGGGCCACCCGCCACTCGCTGCTCATCAATCTGGGTGGTGGCATGGTGACCGACCTGGGCGGCTTTGCTGCTTCCACCTTCAAGCGGGGCATTCAGTTCATCAATATTCCTACCACCTTGCTGGCCATGGTCGATGCCTCAGTGGGGGGAAAGACGGGTGTGAACTTTGGTGGACTGAAGAATGAGATCGGCGTGTTTCGCAATGCTTCTTCGGTGATTCTTGACACTGTGTTCCTCAGGACCATGGATCGGGAGAACCTGCTTTCGGGCTATGCAGAGATGCTGAAGCATGGGCTGATCAATCATGGGACGATGCTCACGCAGTTGCTCCTGTTCGATGTGGAGCAACCCGACCTAGCCAAGTTGCAACAGATGGTGGCCGAAAGTGTTCAGGTGAAGCAGCGCATCGTGCTGGAAGACCCGTTGGAGCAGGGCATACGCAAGGCGCTGAACCTGGGGCATACTGTGGGGCATGCTTTTGAGTCGCTGGCCTTGGAGCGCACCCCCGTGCTGCATGGTTATGCCGTGGCATGGGGATTGGTGTGCGAACTCTATCTCAGTGTGGTGAAAGTAGGATTCCCAACCGACTGCATGCGGCAGACTGTGCGTTTTATCTTCGACCATTATGGCCGTATGCCCATCACCTGCGACGATTATCCTGCCCTGTTGCAGCTGATGAGTCATGACAAGAAGAATGTGGCAGGCCGCATCAATTTCACTCTTCTTGGTGCTGTGGGCGATATTCAGATTAACCAGACTGCCACGAAAGAGGAAATTGAAGAAGCGCTTGATTTTTATCGAGAGGGCTGTTAATTTCTGCTTGTTGTGTCGTGTCAATAGG
>CACXUV010000071.1 GCA_902770845.1 uncultured Prevotellaceae bacterium | reverse complement strand
CACGTGGTGTGCTGCATCATAGCTGTTCGACAACAACGTCGACAGCTCTTCGCCCACCAGCATGTCGACATGCACGGGCTTCTTCACTTCGCTGCCACACAGGGCCACCGTGCGACGCAAGTCCACCTTGCCCGTGTTCAGCAGCCGACCAATGAAAAGCACCACCGTGGGATCGCCAATGGTCCACACCACCTCGCCCTTGTTCACTGGGTCAAGATGATTCACCTGCACGCCCACATTGCCAGCAGGACAGGGACCATCGAACACGTTCACCTCAACATTGCTGAGTGCTGAAAGCTGGGCATCGAGCGACGAAAGTTTACCAATGCCCACATAGGTCTTGGCAATCTTTGCCAGTGCCTGCACTCCCGTCACGAAGTCCTGCTCCTGTCCCTTCACCTCATAGTCGAAGTTGCAAGCCAGCGGCTTGTCGCGCAGGGCAGAAACAAAAATTGCCTTAGGCATCGTCGATGGGTTTGTCGAGACTGCATAAGGCAACTGATTGATATAGCCAAAGATACCAGCCTGAAGCAGCACTTCGACCACGGCTTTGCCGTCCATCTTTGCCACATCTTTCTTTCCAAAATCCACATACTCCTGCTTTGCATCGGCTTCCACCTTCACACAAAGCACCTTTCTACGTTCGCCACGCTCCACAGCCGTGACCTTACCACTGACTGGCGAAGCGAAACTCACTTCAGGATACTGCTTGTTCACAAACAGCGCATCCCCGGCCCTGACATGATCGCCCTCCTTGACCACAACCTTCGGAGTGATTCCCTCGAAGTCGTCGGGCACAAGAGCATAGCTCCCGTTCGACTTCAGCTGAATCTTTTGCTCCTCGGCCCGTCCTTGAAGACGTATGTCCAGGCCTTTACGCAACTTAATCACATTTGCCATATTAAATAATAAAAAAAGTAAAATCGCTTTTGAACGAGTGCAAAATTAATAAAATTTATGCAACCAGCCGACTTTTTCCTTGCAAAAATAGCTCTGTCACGAGTTTTTATCGTAATTTTGCAAAAGAAAAGAAACAGATGCAAAGACATTTGCAAACTTGAACTATCATATTGAAGGCATTCAAACATATTCTGAGCTGGACAATATGGAGCCTCATTGCTCTGTATGCCATGCTCATGGGAGCCACCCACGTGCCTGCCGTGCAGACATTCCTGGGTGAAAAGGCAGCACAGGCTGTGGCGCAGCAGCTGGGCACCAAGGTCGACATAGAACGGGTAGACCTGGGATTCTTGAACCGCATCATCATCGACAATGTTCTGGTTCATGACCAGCACGGCAAAAAAATGCTGCACATTGGTCGTCTTTCGGCCCGCATCGACTTGCTGCCACTGACCAAAGGCCAGCTGCGCATATCGTCGGCCCAGTTGTTTGGCACCCATGCCTGGCTCTACAAGACCGATGCAAACACACCCGCCAACTTCCAGTTCGTGATTGACTCGCTGGCTTCCAGCGACACCACGACCCACACCCCACTCGACTTGCGCATCGGGTCGTTCATCATGCGCCACTCCAGCATTTCCTACAATCGCCACGACTGCCCCATCATGCACCAGCAGTTCGACCCCAATCACCTGCATGCCAAGGACATCAGCGCCCACATCATCCTGAAAACGCTCACCGACGACTCCATCAACGTAAACGTGAAGCGCCTGGCCTTCAGCGAAGAACGGTCAAGACTCAGCGTAGACCGCCTTTCGTTCCTGCTCAACGCCGGCACACGCAGGGCCAAGCTCGAAAAGTTCACACTGCAGCTGCCACACTCATCGCTCTGCATCGACAGCCTTTCGGCCACCTACGACGACCAACGCATCAAAGAAACCTTAGCCTACAAGGGAAGCATTGGCAAATCATCCATAACACTCTCGGAATTAGGCTGTTTCATTTCTGCACTAAAGGACAGAAGCGAAACAATTTCGCTATGGGCCAACATCGAGGGAACGGCCACGTCCATCCAAATTCCACGGCTCAGCATCAGGAATGCAGAAGAGACCATTTCGCTGCGAGCGCAGGGCTGGGCAAAAGCTCTCGACCAGCCCCACCCCATTTGGCATGCTGAGCTGAACGACCTCACGCTGTCGGCCGAGGCCATGAGCGCCCTGCAGAAAAGCATCGAGGCCATACCTGAACCCATTTCACGAATAGGCCAACTGAACGCCAACGGCAGCTTCGACGGCTACGCCGACGGCAACATAGCCACCAACAGCCGCCTGCTCACCGATGTGGGCAACGTCAGCGTGCAGTTCACCTTGTCGCACAACAACGACTTCAACGGCCACATCGACACAGACGGAATCGACCTGCAACGCCTTCTCGGCAACGAAGCCTTCGGCATGCTGGCCACCACCATCGACGTTTCGGGCAACAAGCAACTGCTGGCGGCCAAGGGCCATATTTCGCAACTGCACTACAACAACTACGAATATCGCGACATTGAGCTCGATGGCAACTACCAGCAAGGCCACATTGCCGGCAAGCTGAAGATTGACGACCCCAACATTCAGACCCACGTGGAAGGCGAAATCTTGAAGAACACGTCGCAGGCCACCACCCTGCGCCTCACGGGCAACATTCGCAACCTGTCGCCCCAAAAGCTGAACCTCAGCAGCCAGTGGGGCAACGCCTCGTTCAGCGCCATCGTCGATGCCGACATCACGGCCAGCAACCTGAACGATGCAGAAGGCACCATCGACCTCGACGATTTCGTCATGACCGACTCGCTGGGCTCGTTCCATCTGGACAACGTACACCTGAAGTCGGGCTACGACGAAGACGTTCACTACCTGAAGCTGAGCGGCGACATGGGCGAAGCCCAGCTCAAGGGACAGTTCGACTGGGACACGCTGCCCCTCAGCTTTGTCAGCTACGTGGCCTC
This sequence comes from uncultured Prevotellaceae bacterium, assembly GCA_902770845.1. Classification (GTDB taxonomy): domain Bacteria; phylum Bacteroidota; class Bacteroidia; order Bacteroidales; family Bacteroidaceae; genus Prevotella. Next base: position 10,389 of record CACXUV010000071.1, on the reverse strand, counting down.
CAAGTTGCCCACGCTGCCAGGCCTGCCCGCCATTCGCAAGGCCCCCACCAACAACTTCGCCATTCAGCTCAGCCTCAGCAACACGCAGTGGCTGCGCCACATCTTTGGCATTCCGCTCACGCTCGAACGCCCCCTCAGCCTGCAAGGCAGCATCAACGACCTGACCCACAACATCAACATCGAAGGCCACATCCCAGCCTTCACCTACGCCGACACGCCCTATCGCGACGGCCACATCAGCATCACATCGCCCGCCGACACCATGCTGTGCGACGTGAGGCTGGCCAAGCTCATGGAGAATGGCCGCAAGATGGACGTACACCTGGCCACCCGTGCAGCCGAAAACAGTCTGAGCAGTCGCCTCAGCTGGAACAACAACGCCCCCAGCACCGACCACGCCATGAGCGGACAGCTGAACGCCACCACCCAGCTCTACAAGAACATGCAGGGCAAGCCTGAAGCCCATCTGCGCGTGTTGCCCTCGCACATCCTTCTGGGAGGCGCACAGTGGGACGTGGCACCAGGCGACATCGTCTACTCCGACAAGCACCTCACCGCCGACCACTTCTCCGTGGAGCACGGCCAGCAACACCTCACCATCAACGGCATTGCCTCAGCAAGCCCCCACGACACCATCACCGTCGACCTGCAGGGCATCGAAGTGGCCTATATTCTCGACCTTGTCGACTTCCACTCCGTAGAGTTCAGCGGCGAAGCCACAGGCCAGGCCCACGTGACACAGCTCTTCGGCACACCCGAGGTCTGGACAAAGCTGAGCGTAAACGATTTCCGCTTCGAAAACGGACGCATGGGCACGCTCCATGCCCATGCCACATGGAACCAGAAAGAAGAAAGAATCGACATCGACGCCGTGGCCGACGACGGCCCACTGTCACAAACTCCCGTGCATGGCTACGTGTCGCCCACCCACAACTATATCGACCTCGACATCCTGGCCCGTGGGTCCTCTATCGAGTTCATGAACTCCTTCACCAGCGCCTTCCTTTCCAACATGAACGGACAGGCCCATGGCGCCGTGAAACTGGCCGGACCGCTCGACGCCATCAACCTCACGGGCCAGCTTGTGGTCGACGGACAGGCCACCGTGACAGCCCTGGGCACCACCTACACACTGGAAAAAGACACCGTGGACTTCATTCCCAACGACATCGTGCTGCACAGCATTCCGCTGAAAGACCGCTACGGCAACACAGCCTACATGAGCGGCGGCATTCACCACGACTGCCTGACCAACCTCACCTTCGACCTCGACGTCAGCACCCAGCAGCTGCTGGCCTACGACTTCAGCGACTTTGGCGACAACAGCTTCTATGGCACCGTCTTCGTTTCGGCCACAGCCGACCTGCACGGACGCCCCGGCGAGGTGGTCATCAACTGCAACGCCACGCCCCTGCCCCAAAGCACCTTCACTTATAATGCAGCCTCGGCCGACGCCATCAGCCAGCAGGAGTTCATCACGTGGAAGGAAAAGGCCCAGCACGCCTCATCCCCCACCCCATTCCAGAGCAAAGCGGCAGGCGAGGCAGGGGACGAGACGCCCTCCGACCTCTACATGAACCTGACCGTCAATGCTACGCCCGATGCCCAGGTGCGGCTGCTCATGGACCCCAGGACGGGCGACTACATCACACTCTACGGCAGTGGCATCATTCGCACCGCCTACCACAACAACGGCGCTTTCCACATGTTCGGCACCTACACCGTGAACACCGGCACCTACGACATCACCATTCAGAACATCATCAAAAAGAACTTCACCTTTCAGGAAGGCGGCACCATTGTGTTTGGCGGCAACCCCATGGACGCCAACCTGCAGCTGCAGGCCATCTACACCGTGAACGGCGTGTCGCTGTCCGACCTGAACATCGGCAACTCGTTCTCCAACAACACCATCCGCGTGAACTGTCTGATGAACATCCTGGGGCAGGCCGCCGCACCCCAAGTGGAATTCGACCTCGACCTGCCCACCGTGAACAGCGAAGAGCGACAGATGATTCGATCCGTCATTGCCAGCGAGCAGGAAACCAACCAGCAGGTGCTCTATCTGCTGGGCATTGGCCGTTTCTACACCCAGGGAACCAACAACGCGGCCGCCCAACAACAGCAGTACGACCAGACGTCACTGGCCATGCAGTCGTTCCTTTCCGGCACACTCTCCACGCAGATCAATGAGGTGCTCTCGCAAGTCATCAAGAACGACCAGTGGAACTTCGGCGCCAACATCTCAACAGGAAACGAAGGGTGGCACAACGCCGAATATGAAGGACTTGTGAGCGGACGCATGCTCAACAACCGCCTGCTCATCAACGGCCAGTTTGGCTATCGCGACAACGCCACCCAAGCCACCCCATCGTTCATCGGCGACTTCGACATTCGCTACCTGCTCTACCCCAACGGCAACCTGGCCCTGAAGGTCTACAACCAGACCAACGACCGCTACTTCACCCACTCGTCGCTCAACACACAGGGCATTGGCCTCATCATGAAACGCGACTTCAATGGCCTGGGCGACCTTTTCAGAACACGTAAGAAGAAAACAAAGAACCCATAAAAGCGACTCTACTTCTGCATCATGACCATTCGAAAAATTGTTTTAGCACTCTGCCTGCTGGCAGCCAGCCTGACTGCAAAAGCACAAAAGCAACGCACCGTCGTCGATGGCGACACAGGACGAGGCATTGCCAATGTGAGCATCAAGGGCAAGGATTTCACTATTGTGACCGACTCGCTGGGTCGCTTCACGTTGCCGGAGAACTGCAAAACGCTGTTGTTTTCGCACATAAACTACGTGAGCTACCTGGTCAATCTGAACGACCTGGGCGACAGCGTGGCACTCTTCTCCAACAGCACGCTACTGAACGAGGTCACCGTGCTGGGCAAGCCCACGGGCAAGGATCCACTGGCCGAACTGAACAAGGGATTGCGGCTGAATAAGACTGATGCACAGCTGCTTTCAGCCAATCCCAACGGCAATCTGCTGGGATTGCTGAAATATCTTATTCCCAAGAAATGGCTCAAGAACACCAAGAAGGAACGCAGTGAGCATCTGAAGCACATACTCGAAGAATACTGAGGAAGGTCATAGCAGGCCCGCCATCAACTCCATCCAGCAAAACAGAAAACAATCAAAAAAACGGTATTACATCCCTTTGTGATAGGTCTTCTTGCCGTTGATGAAGCTCTTCAGCATGAGACTCTCGCGGGGCACCCACAGGGCACCACGGGTGTCGCAAAGCAGGAAGTAGTAGCCACGCACATCGGAACAGACAAAGATGTAGTGCTGGTGCCAGCCCTCCTGCAGGTTCATCGTGCGGAGCAACTGCACGTGGCGGCCCTCACGCTCGGTGGCTATGGGCTGGAAGTGCGCGCCGTAGTCGTACTGGTAGGTCTGCTGGGGGTGGTTGTAGATATATTGCTGGGTGGCGAAGTCAATCTCCTTCAGCACCTGCTGGGCAAAGTCCAGCCGCTCGGCGGGGATGAAATAAATCGTGCCAGTGGTTTCGCCCGCCACACTGCGCGTACCGTCGTCCTGATAGATGGTGAAACCTAAGGCATAGTCCTTGTCGGCATCACCGTAAAACCGGTCCTGTGCCCACTTAAACGTGCGCTGAGTGATGCCCTTCTGCGTCAGCATGGGCAGGAGCGTCTGCATGTACTGCTCCCAGTCGAAGGCCACAGACTGTCCGCCGGGCACGTTCTCCGTCCTGGAGTAGGCCAGGCTTCCCCACCCCGAGAAATGCCTGCCGCAGGACTTCAGCTTTGTGGTGTAGTTGAAGCTAACGGTCTCCGCGCCAGGCACATCTTCATAGAAATAGCCCTGCTGGTCGTTGTAGTGCTTCTTCTGCCCCTGTCCGCTGTGCAGGCAGATGGAGTAGCGGATGGTGTCGATGCCCTGGTGGTGGCTCTCGAAGTGGTAGCTCTCCTCCACGCCAGGCAGTGCCGTGACTGAGTCGAGCCCGTGGCGGATGATGCCCAGCAGACGGTCGCGTATCTCGTGGTTCCTCCTGTTGGATTCCTCGTTACCCTTAATGGCCGTGGCCTCAGAAACAGCGGTTTGGAAGGACTCGCCCTCGCCGCAGACTTCCTTGGTGCAGAAATCGTTGAAGGCTATCGGCACCTGCGTCTGCGTCACCGTGCGGCCCAGGCCATAGTTGCCACGGGTGGTCATGAAGCCGCTGTGGATGACGGTGCGCAGCTGGTTGAACATCGGATCGAGCTTGGTCGTTTCCTGTGCTGACGCGCTGATGAAGCAGACGGCCAGCAGCGTGTGTGTGATGAGGTTTTCTTTCATGTGCTTATCGTGTGTTTAAAATTCAACATATTCCATTCTCTCTACCTGCACCTGGCTGAGCATGGCCACATGCTGCATCACCCGTTCGCCACGCTCGCGGATGGCCGTCGCCTCGGCCCTGTATTGGCGTTCTATCAGCTCTGCAGGGTCGGGAATGACCGAGGCAACTGGCACTTGCATGGTCACGTCTGCCTGTGCTACTGGCGCTTGCATGGCCACACCTGCCAGTGTTTCCACTTGCTCAGTCGCCGTCTTCTTCGCCACAGCTTTCTTCCTGATTACATGGTGCGCTGCCACACCCCTTCCATGACGGGAGAACGGCTGCGTCTGATGAGCGTTGTCGTCCCCGTCCGCAGCATCACTGGCAGCTGTTGCGGGCGATGACGCCCGCGCTCCACCCAATCTGTTCTGCGCCACTGTAGGGGCAGGCCCCGTGCCAGCCCGTTCCGACATATCGGTAAACATCAGCAGCAACAGCAAGCTGGCGGCTACAGCGGCAATGGCCGCGTAGAGCCACGCGCGGCGCGGCTTGGGCTTACCACTAATGCGCTCCATCACCCGTTGCTCCATGTCGGCGGGCATCTTTATCCCGACGGCGCGGTCATTCTGTCGCTGCAGGGCCTGACGGAAAAGCTGTTCGTTATTCATCGTTCATGCGTGTTAAGATGATTCTGAGTCGTTGACGTATGCGGTGAAGTTGGCTGCTGAGCCGCGATGCTTCACGATGGAGAGAGTCGTCCGCCGCTGCCGTGATGTAGGCTATTTCCTTCAGCGGACGCTGGTCGAAGTAGTAGAGTTGCAGGAGCGTCTGGTCTTCGGGCGACAGTCGCTGGATGGCGCTGTCCAACTGCTCTGCCGTCGTTGTCTCTGGCAGTTCGTCGGGAATGTCGTCGCCCACCTCCAATGACAACGCCATCTGCCTGCGCTGCAACCGCTGATGATGCAGCGCTTCATGGTAGGCAATGCGCTGCAGCCACGTATGCAGCGACGCCCGCTGCGGGTCGTAGTCGCCAAGGTGCTCGTAGGCAGCCACAAACGTGTTCTGCACCACATCTTCTGCATCCTCCTGCCGCGTGACGATGCGCCCGACAAACATCATGAGCGCAGAGCCATAGCGGCTGACCAGCAGGCCAAAGTCCTTGGTCCTGCCTCCGCGTATGCGCTCAATGAGTATCTGTTCGTCGTTTGCCATTCTACTCTATATAGACGCAAGAAAACAAAATGTCACGCCAAACGACGTGACATTTAAGATAAATTAAAAATTGGACAGAGGCTAATCGCCGATGCGCTCTACGGTGAAGTCGCAGGCGGAGAACCAGTTGCCGTTGTAATTGGGAGTGGAACGGGTGGTGACGCCGTAGGTCAGCGCGCCATCGGCGTAGACTGTGACGTCGTCGAGCCAAATGCGATTCCAGCCGTAGCCCAGCCCACCGTTGGCCGTAGCCTTGTTGATGTCGAGGACGTAGACACCGGATTTGTCAGCAGCACGCTGCTCGAAGCGGCAGAGGGCCGAGAACCAGACGTTGCCGCCGGTGTTGCCCTTGGCAGGAATCTCCTTGACGCTCATGTCGCCACGCACGATGTCGCCCGTCCTGGCGAAAACGTAGGCGAAGGAATGTTCGGCCTCGGCGGCACGCACCACGGCAGAAACACGGTAGCGGCCGGGGCGCAGGTGGTGCAGCGTGGTCTCGGCTTCGAAGTCCCGGCCGGCCTCGCCCTTCACCTCGAGATAGCCCATCTGCGAGTCACCGCTGTAATGCTGGCCAATGGCGGTGAACTCAGTCTTGGTGTAGTCCACTGGCCCGTGGCTGAGTTTCCAGAAGTTGCGATTCAAGTAGGCTTGATCGCGCTCGCTCAGGCTGTCAATCTCCACCGTGGGATCACTCATGATAGCAATGCCTCCGCGCACTTTGGCCACCTGCGGCTTCAGATTGTCGGCCATAGTGGCCTCCAGCGCCACGGTCAGTCGGTCCAGTTCGCGGGCCTGCCATCCTGAAAGTCGGAAGGGAAAGGCCACCACCTCTTTGTGGAGCGTGCTGCATATAGCCTGCTGCTCTGTGGGCGTGGCGGTGCGGCTCAGGTCCAGCATGCGCTGCACCTTTGCTTTCAGGGCGTCGTAGCTGGTGTAGAGGTTGGGCATCTCGGCGGAGCCTTTAAGCCTTGCCACCATTTCCTGGAACTTGTAGGCATACTTCTCCATCACGGTGTCGGCCTGCAGGGCCTTGACGCGTTCGGGGGCGTTTTTCTTGATGTCCCACACCATGTTGTGGGCCACACCCAGCCCCGTGTTTGTGCGGTTCAGGTATTCGTCGGGGTCGTATGACTTCACCTGCGGCTTGTTGTCGATCTTGGGGCAATGGAACTCATAGATGATGCCCTCTGTCAGAAAATGTTTGTGCTTGGCGTCGCCGTCGGTCAGCTCGGTGTCCATCCACGTGAGCAGATAGGTGGAACGGAAGCCGTCGGCGTCCTTGAAGCTGATGATGCGGGCGTTCATCTCCGGGTGGAGCTCCAGAGGAAACGTGGCGCCGTGCTCGCCCCAGGCAATCTTGACGCCGGGGAAGATGGCCTGCTCATCGCCCGCCGTGTAGCTGTAGTAGTTGCTGGCGAAGGGTGCCTGCCGGTCGAAGGCATCGAGAATGGGACGCAGGGGCAGCACGGGGTCGTCGGGCACATGGTTGAACGAGAAGCGGTGGCCGTCGATGTAGAGAGGACCGATGGCGGCTACGACGTTCGACTTGCTCTTCGAGAGCGTCACCACGTGGATCTTCTCCTTGGGCACCAGTCCACCGCCGTCCAGACAGCCCCATTCGCCCCAGGCCACGGCGAGCGAGTCTTCGTTGAAGCTCTTCAGCCGGGCCTCAATCTTCTTGGGGAACTTGCCGTTCAAGGTCTCAACGAAGGCCGTGTGCATGGCCTGGGCGTGCTTGTTCTCCTGGGCGCAGAGCCATGCGGCAGGCAGCGCGAGGAAGGCTATCAATAACAATGGTCGTTTCATTTTGCAGTCGTTTTTAGAAGTGAATATAGTTGGCAGTACTGTCGTTCAAGATTTCGTTCAATGCCTGCTGTGCCTGTTTGCCCACGATGCGGCTGACCAGCTGCTGCAGTCGCGCGTCGGCGGCGATGAGCTGCTGCATGTGGGCCGCGTTGACACTGTCGTCCAGGGCGTCCATCTCGGCTTCAAGACGGGCAATGTAGTATTCTATATTCTCAGCAGGCATGGTGTCAGCCTGCATCTGCTCTGCAGATTTTGCTGTCTGACTGCTGCGAGCATCAGAACTTGCTTTCCTTGTTTTCTGCTGCGATTTTATCATTTCGTCTGAACGGGGCTGCGCTTCCTGCGCAACATGGTCTGCAAGCTGTTGCGCCACCGTGGGGACAAGTCCTGTGTCAGCCCGCTGCAGATGTTCCACATTATTATAATTATAATGAAGCACGACGAGCAACAGGAAGGTGGCGGCCACGGCACCCAGGCCCGCATAGAGCCACACGCGGCGGTGTCGCGGCTTCGCTCCTTGCTGCCCGATGCGCTGCATCAGTCGCTCAGTGAAATCCTCGGGCACCTCCACAGCATGTCGTTTCTGCTCGCGTCGGCACAGGGCCTCGCGTAGGTCGGTATCTTTACTTCTGTTCATCTTCTTTCAGTTTTATCATTGCCATGAGTCTCTTTCTTATTCGATGAAGCCGCTGCGACAGCGTGTTTGGCTCGCTCTCCATAACATAGGCGATTTCTCGCAGTGGCCGTTCTTCATAATAAAATAGGTGCAACAGCAGTTGGTCGTCGGCAGGCAACTGGCCTACCGCCTCTTCCAACAGCAGTATGCGTTCCTCGCGTCCGGTGGAGAAATCTTCAACCTCAGGCACAGCCTGCAGTTCGCTGAGTTCTATCAGATGAGGTTGGCGGCGGCGCAAGTGGTCGAGGGCTTCGTGGTAGGCGATGCGCTGCACCCACGTCAAGAACGAAGAATCGCCACGGAAGGAACCAAGCTGCAGGAAAGCCTTGACAAAAGCATCCTGTGCCACTTCCTCGGCCTCCCGCCGATCAGGCAGCAGACGGGCGGTGAGGTTTATCACCGCTGCGGCGTGCTGCCGAACTAATCGTGGAAACTCTTCTTTGCTGACTTTTGTGTTCATGCGTTTTCATTCTTCTACTTAATAGACGATCAAAACCGCAAAACATGACAGTTCTTTAACAACAATATCGAGATATGCACAATGTGGTCAATTCTGCCGAACGCAGAAGCCGTGAGGAAGGCAGGGAAGAAGGCCGGAAAGAAGCCAATTGTGAGAACGCCCGCAAGATGAAGGCCAAAGGCTTTGCCACCCAGGACATTGCAGAGATTACAGGACGGCCTTGCTCATTTCCTTCAGGTACTTCTCGGTGAGCTTGTTGATGTATTTCTGCGTCTTCTGTGCCGCCTTGGTCAGCACGCCCACCTCCTTGTACATTTCCGTGAATCCTTGGTTCTGCTCGGTGTAGAACTTCAGGAATTCTTTGTATATATCGCCAATCGTATTAGTTTTCTCTGCTTTTTCAGTTGGCGGCACGTCGAGGCCTTTCAGGTATTTGATGAAGTCCTGAAACTTCGCGTCCAGTTCCTTGTTGAGCTTAGTAATCTGCGCGAAGATGGGGTCTGTCCCCGTGAGTGACTTCATCTTGAAGTACGTCTCGAGCGATGCGTATGTGGCTTTGATGGCATCCATATTGGCTTTCGTGGCCATTCCCTTCGCCTCTATCTGCATCATCTGCTCGGGTGTCGGCTCCCATTTTGAAGACTGGCGGGGCGTGACGGGCTCGCTGTAGCCGGGTATCGTGTCAATCTCCACATCATCAGCTACCACATCGTCAACTACCACATCGTCAACTACCACATCGTCTATTCTGCGGCTTTGCCGTTCGTTCAGCAGGCTCTTGCCCGACTGTCGGCCCACGCGGCGCTCGTAGTCCTGGTCTTCGTCGTAGTAGCCGTTGTGGACGGTGATGCGGTAGGTCTCGCCGGGCACGAAGTCGAGGTTGATCCAGGCTGAGCAGAGCTCGCCGTCGGGGAAGATGCAGCGCAGGCGGCCCACGACGGGGTGGTCCAGCTCCGTCTGCCATTCGAAGCGCTTGTTGATGACGGGCACGCAGGCCACGTAGTCGTCGTCGCCAATGTTTTCGAGTTCTTCGGCGGTGTTGGCAATATAGATGTTGTATAGCGAGTCCTTGATGTTCTCGTCCACCCGTCCCTCAATCTTGAACGTCTTCTTCGAGGTCTCTAAGTTCTTTACATAGACATCGGGGCGCAGCGAGGAAATGCCATAGATGGTGCCTTCGGCATTCGCGCCGATATCGTCTGTCTGCCACACGATGGCGTAAACGTCGCGCAGCTGGGGGTTATCCAGGTTCTTCGTAGCCAGATACCACATCTCCTGCGTACTATTCGTCCGGATGGGCAGGGTCGAGCTGCGCTGCCCGTCGGCGGAGACGACCTTGATGTCGAACTGCTGGGTACTGCCGGGCTGCAGGTGCAGAATCTGATAGCTGTACGGCTCGTCGGCCATGAACTCCTGGTCGATGGTTTTCAGTTCATTGACGTCGCAGCTGAAGCGCGTGATGCGCTCGCTGGACTCTATGAGGCCGGTGTTGGGATTCTTCAGCACGGAATAGGTCTGCCCCTGCTTCAAGCCAAACTGGTCGCGGATGGACCGGAGCAGACGGAACACGCGTAACGGATACTGCTGCTCCTTGTTCATCGTGATGGTAAGGTCGTATTTGTTCTGTGTTTTAGCCTTTGACTGTGCCAGTACTGGTGCGGCTGCGCTGCTGACGATGAGCAGCATGATGAGTATTCTTTTCATATTCATTAAAATCCTTATAATTCGTAAAATTCGTAGTCGTAAAATCATTGTTGTGCAACTTGCTCTAAATGATGTCTTGCTATTTTGAGTTCCAGCTCCACCCACTTCATGTAGGCTTCGTTGGCCTGCTTTTTCAGTAATGCTATTTCCTCGGGGGTGTACTTGTAGTTCTCGGGGCGGGTGATGGGGATGTCGCGTTCCGTCAGCGTCATGGGCTTGGCATCCTGAGTTACGGCCTG
>CACXUV010000070.1 GCA_902770845.1 uncultured Prevotellaceae bacterium | reverse complement strand
ACAGGCAACTATTTCAATGCCGACTTTGCCTACCACATTGTGCCCCAAACCTATGATAAGTTTGATAACGAAGCCTTTCAGAACAACCCGATGGAATTTTATGTAGTATGTACCGACGTAAGCAATGGAAAGGCTGTATATAAGAAATTAGAGAATGCCGACGCAGATTCTTACGATTGGATCAGGGCTTCGGCATCAATGCCCTTAGTGTCGCGATGTGTGGAACTGGAAGGCTATAAACTGTTAGATGGAGGTGTGACCGACTCTATTCCCTTGGAACGTTTTGAGCAACTGGGCTATCAACGCAATGTAGTGATTCTTACACAACCCGACGGCTACCTGAAACAACGTTCGCACCTGATGCCTTTCATAAAGATAGCGCTCAGAAAACATCCTGCCATGATTAAAGCTATGGCAAAACGCCCAGAAATATATAACGCTGAACTGGAATATGTGAGAAATGCTGAACGCGAAGGGCGTTGCTTAGTTATCAGGCCAGAAAAGAAGATTCCCATTGGACATGTGTCGCATAATCCTGATCAGATGAAGCTTGTTTACGACATGGGAAGAAAAGCTGGAGAGGATAGAATTGCAGCCATCAAAGACTTTTATGCGCAGTAAATGGCCATGGAATGCTAAAAAATGATTATCTTTGCAGCCAGTTATGAGAATCGACATTATCACCGTTTTGCCCGAAATGATTGAGGGCTTCGTTCATGAAAGTATTTTGGCACGTGCCGAGAAGAAAGGCCTGGCCGAAATCAAGTTGCATAACCTACGCGACTACACGCTCGACAAATGGCGTCGCGTTGACGATTATCCCTATGGTGGCTTTGCAGGTATGGTGATGCAGTGCGAACCCATTGACCGCTGTATTAGCAAGCTAAAGGAAGAACGCGACTACGACGAAGTAATCTTTACCTCTCCCGACGGAGAGCAGTTCACCCAACATGTGGCCAATGAACTGTCATTGAAAGGGAACCTAATAATTCTGTGCGGCCATTATAAGGGCATTGACCACCGCATTCGCGAACATCTGATTACACGCGAAATATCTATTGGCGACTATGTACTGACGGGTGGCGAACTGGCAGCAGCCGTCATGGCCGACGCCATTGTGCGTGTGGTGCCTGGTGTCATTGGCGACGAACAAAGCGCACTTTCCGATTGTTTCCAAGACAATTTACTGGCTGCACCAATCTATACTCGTCCTGCTGACTACAAAGGATGGAAGGTGCCAGAGATATTGCTGAGCGGAAACGAAGCTAAAATAAAACAGTGGGAAATGGATCAAGCCATGGAGCGCACCCGCCTGTTGCGTCCCGACCTACTAGAGGATTAACGGCTTTTCAAGAAGTGAGTTGTCTTCTTTCAATATGGTTGAAGAAGGCAACTTTTTCACTCTTTTTTCCGATTTTTCCGATAGTTTAGGCGCAGTTGAAAGTTTGCGCCACTTAGCCGAATAGTAAGTAATGGTGCGTTCCTCGCCTTTGTCGAATGCCAAATGATAGGTATGCACCATACAGATTACCTGCATACTGCTGTCAACAGGCTCAGCTAAATCGAGCAACAGAAATGAAACATCAGATGCTTCATTCATGCGTATCAGCATGCTGTCGGTTGAAAGAGTTTCCAATTCACTTGACCTTTCGAATTTATTGGTAATCTCGGCTCGCATCTTAGCCTCCCAGAAATCAAGTAAGTCAAGACGATTATTTCGTGTTAAAGTAGGCAAAACGGAATCTGGCATTTCCTTAAACAAATTACCTATAGTTTCCTGTGCATTAACAACATACAACAAACTCAATGCGGCAAAAAGCATAAATAATCTCTTCATTGATCTACTTATTTTTATTGTTGAGACAAATGCATCATCATCACAGCAGCAAGACCTGCAGTTTCTGTGCGCAATCGACTTTTCCCAAGGTCTACCGAAACAAAACCTGCATCTACGGCCTGTCTAACTTCGTCTATAGAGAAGTCGCCTTCCGGACCAATCAACACCAGGGCATCAGTGTCAACAGCAGGTTTACACAGTTCGTCAAACAAGTTCACTCTTTCCACTTCATCATAACAATGAGCAATGAAACGCCGTCCCGTGGTATGGGCAGCTAAAATCTTCCTGAATGGTGTCATTTCATTGACAACAGGCTTCCATGCCTTGCGACTCTGCTTCACCGCCGAAACCACAATTTTCTCTATTCGCGGAATCTTAATAATGCGACGCTCCGAAAACTGGCAGTCTATAAATGTGATTTCGTCAATACCCATTTCGGTTGCCTTCTCCACAAACCACTCCGTTCGGTCTATCATTTTAGTGGGGGCTATGGCCAAATGCATATGCCCTTTCCATTGTCGAAGCTGAGGCATTGGCACAACTATTTCATATAAACAGTGATGGGCCGAAGCCAATGTGACACGAGCTTGAAAGAACGAGCCTTCACCATCCATGAGCATCATCTCGTCGCCCTCTTTAAGTCTGAGCACTTTCACGGCGTGCTGAGCTTCTTCGACGGGCAGTTCGCTACCTGTCGAAGCTCCTGGCACATAGAAATATCTAGTTTCTTTCATTCCTTTGAATCTTTACGTCGTTTCAGTTCGTCGCGCAAGACAGATGCCAACTCATAGTTTTCCTCATCAATTGCATGCTTGAGTGCTTCATCAAGCCGATGAACATCCATGGTATTGATAGGAATAGCAATACCCGTAGCATGCTCGTCGAAGGGCACACACTGACGCAGAAACAGCATTTGCTCTATATAAAGCGGATAGTTTGAAATCAAGCTGAGCAGAACAGCATCGCTCATGCGAATCCTAACATTGCGATCAAAGTTCCTGTCAGCCAACACCACCTGATATTGGCCGTCGTGAATACCATAGACCATCATCTCGCATGGATCGCCCAAGAACTGCACCAGTGCTTCTGGCAACATATTGCGACACACTTCAGGGTGCTGCACACGCATGAGAAGTTGGCGCGTCATAGGCTCGTCACATACAACTGAGAGGGCATGAACACGCTCTTCGTCAGTGAGCAGAATGACAGCCAATTCCCGGCTTCCGGACACCTGCTGTATGCTTTCAAATCTCAATCGTATGCGTTTCATGTCTTTTCAAATGTGTTTATCTCAAAGTTATAACTGCCATCAAACTATTTCTTTTTGTTCTCTGGATTGAAAAGCAGGGCGAACAAAACACCTACGATAAAGGAAAAGCCAGCAAAGATGAACCAGCACATTTGCCAATCGCCTTGCAGATAGTCGCCCTGCCATTGGCAATAATGGTTCACCACCTCGCCAGCAATAAGTGTACCAATTGTGGCACCAAGACCATTGGTCATCATCATGAAAAGTCCCTGTGCCGATGCCTTTATGTCGGACGCACACTCCTGATCGACAAAGATGCCACCCGACACGTTGAAGAAATCGAAAGCCACGCCATAGACTATACACGAAAGAATGAACAACAGCACACCAGGCATAGCCGGATCACCCAATCCAAAGAAGCCAAAACGAAACACCCAAGCAAACATTGACATGAGCATAACCACCTTAATTCCATAGCGTTTCAGGAAGAAAGGTATCAAGAGAATACAAAGTGCTTCACTGATTTGTGAGATCGATGTGAGCAGTGTTGCATTATTGGCAGCAAATGTATCTGCAAATGCCGGATTTCCCTTAAAGCTAGTGATAAAAGGGCCTGCATAGCCGTTCGTCACCTGCAAGCACATGCCTAACAGTGCAGAGAAGACAAAGAACAAAGCCATCTTCTTTGTCTTAAACAATTTAAAAGCATTCAAGCCAAAGGTCTCTGCAAGTGAAGTATTACCTTGCTTGGGCACAATCCTGCATTCGGGCAATGTGAAACAATAAGCGCAGAGCACAACACTGAGCAAGCCTGAAACGAAGAACTGCATGTAGGTGTACTGAAACTTATGCGCATTTTCTGCCAAAGTGAACGTAAACGAGCCGTTTTCCCATACGGCGCAGTTCACAAACCACATCGTAACAATGAAACCCACGGTGCCTAAAACACGAATAGGTGGGAAGTCCTTCACCGTGTCCATTCCATTCTCTTTCAGTATGGTGAAAGCCGCAGTATTAGACAAGGCAATGGTTGGCATGAAGAATGCCACGCTCAAGGCATAGAGTGCAATAAAAGCAGACTTGTTTTGGAGTTCGTTGCCGAAACCAGCCTCAACGCCCATCCACCAACAGCCCAGCATAAAGATACCAGCCAGCAGATGACAAAGCCCCAAAAGACGTTGTGGCTGAATATATTTGTCGGCAACAATACCCATTAGCGTGGGCATAAAAATAGACACAATACCTTGAATAGCGTAAAACCAGGCAATACTTTCGCCCAATCCAGCCTTACCTAGATAATTGCCCATACACGTGAGGTAGGCTCCCCACACGGCGAACTCCAAGAAGTTCATAACCGACAAACGCGCTTTCAAATTCATAGTCTTCTGTTTATTAGGTTATTAGTTGTTATTCAATAATCTTTCCTTCATATTTTGCAACCACAGTTCCATCATAGTTTTCTTCTAACAGAATCGAGCCGTTCCACCACTCGGTATGTGGCATTTCTTCCGACAACGGGAAGTAGTTGATCACCTTTCCCTGTTGTATCTCTATTACCCATTGTGTCAGGCTCTGGCCGTTGGGAAGAATCAGCCGGTGAGATGCTATTTGTTTCTTTGGGTTCTGCATGCTGCTTATGGAAACGAATGAGTTGAATGTTGTTGATAAAGAGTAAACGCAAGGTGGAAGTAGTTTCAGTCCCTCCCCCCAGATAAAAGAAGCCATGCATACCCGTCACGGCCATCGTGTCGCTGGTAGCAATGCGCATTTGTGCCAGACCTGAATAGGTAATGCGATACTGCGAAACAGTAGCCGTGTCGGCATAGTTTGTTACTACATAGAGAATTCCGTCTTTTAAGCCGTCTTGATAAACGAAATCAGACATAAACTGCAACAAAAAACTATCGCCCAACTGGAAAGTAGAATCGACTTGCACTGTAAAGTCGAAACGGTTATGCGTAGGCATAGGCATCAATGTGAAAGCACTTCGCTCTGCCCAGATATTAGCAGTGTCTCCTTCAGTATTGAAGTTCGAATATTTTCCTATTTCTCCTTCTGTAGCCCCCAGCGCCAGCGCCTTGTCTTCCAGTCGCTCAACAATTCGTTTATACATCTTGTCAAAGCGGTCGGCACGAGTGTAATAGTAAACCATTGACGAATCGAAGTCGGCTCGTGTCACCCCATGCTTTTGCAACACAGCCTCCAAGAAGAGTTCGGTGTTGAATTCCATGCTGTCTGATTGTTGCGCCATTGCACGTCCAATATGATAATCTACCAGTATATCTTCCATTTTGCCTGGCTGAATGTACTGGCTGGGCGTGCGTGGTTTGCACCCATGCATGGTCAGCAATGCAAGCACACCTAATATTATATATCGGAGCCTACTCACTCTTAAAGCTTATTTCGCCTAATTCCTTACGATAAAAAAGCAGCAATGCCACCACGCCGACCGAGATGGCTGAGTCAGCAAAGTTGAAGACCGGACTGAAGAAGATATACTCCTCGCCTCCCCACATGGGCACCCAGTTGGGCCATGTGGTCACAATCAATGGAAAATAGAACATATCTACCACTTTTCCCATGAGAAAGGGAGCATAGCCTTCACCGAACGACACAAAAGATGAGATAGTATAGGGTGTTGACGCATCGAAGCAGAGGCCATAGAACATGCAGTCAATTAAATTGCCCAGTGCTCCAGCCAAGATCATCGACAGGCACGTCACATAGCCCATGCGCACGTTTTTCCCCACCTGTCTGAACAAATAGTAAGCCAGCAAGCCAATGGCCACCAGTCTGAAGATAGAGAGTGCCAATTTCGACCCCAGTTGCATCCCATAGGCCATTCCATTGTTTTCTATAAACGAGATGAAGAACCAATCGGTGATGTGAATGCTCTCATGCAAGTGCATATTGGTTTTCACCCAAATCTTGATGGTTTGGTCAATAAGGAGAATGGCGACAACAAGAATTGTCGCCAGTCGACCTTTAGTCATTATCTTATCAACTTTCAATTTCCAGAATATTCAACGTTCAACGTTCAATGTCTTTTCTTCTCCATTTGTTTCGACTCAACACTCAGCGTGGCATGAGGCACAGCCTTCAACCGTTCCTTAGGAATGAGTTTACCGGTAATGCGATCAATGCCATAGGTTTTGTTCTCGATGCGCACTAAAGCAGCCTTGAGTCCCTGAATAAACTTCTGCTGACGAGCGGCAAATGAAATCAGGTCTTCCTTCGACTGTGTAGCACTGCCCTCTTCCAATGCTTTGTAAGTGGGCGAAGTATCGTCAACATCATTTGAGTCCTTATTCATCAGCACACTCATCATCTGGTCATAGTCACGCTTAGCCAGTGCCAGTTTTTCGTTAATAATCTCGCGAAACTCTTCAAGTTCCTCATCCGAGTAACGTGTTTTTTCTGCCATAGTTTTAAGATTTAGTTATTTTGATGTTTAGTTTATAGTCATCGAACTCAACAGCCTGTCCATCGTTTTCAGCCAGACGAATCTCGTCGGCCAGCACCTGACGTGCGATATAGTCGCCAAAGGCACTCACAGCTTTGGTAGCAGCATCGTTAGGTTCAATGTCAACAAAAATACGATCAGTTATTTCCAGACCACTCTTCTTGCGAATGTTCTGAATGCGGTTCACCAATTCGCGAGCCATGCCTTCGTTCTTCAGTTCGTCGGTTAGTGTAATGTCGAGTGCCACAGTCAAGTTGCCCTCGTTGCCCACAAGCCATCCAGGAATATCCTCACTGATAATGTCAACATCAGCAACCTCAACGGTCAGGCACTCTCCCTCTACGCTGATACCAATCGAACCTTCATTTTCCAACTGGGCAATCTGCTCCTGTGTTAGCGCTTCCATGGCAGCAGCTACACCCTTCATGAGTTTGCCAAACTTCTTGCCCATGGTACGGACGTTACACTTCACTTTTTTAACAAGAATGCCCTGTCCCTCAACGAATTTCACATCCTTCACATTCACTTCTTGCAGGAAAATGGATTTCACACTCTCAATAGCGTTGCGCTGTTCTGCATCAACAGGAGGAATCATGAGCGTTTGCAGAGGCTGTTTCACCTTTATACTTTCCTTTCGGCGCAATGCCAGCACAATTGTAGTAATACGCTGTGCCACATCCATACGATTCTCCAGATCTTTGTCCACCAGGCTCATATCGGCTACGGGGAATTTCTCCAAATGCACAGAATCAAGTTCACCGCCCAGATCACAGTAAATACGGTCAGCAAAGAAAGGAGCAAACGGCGCAAGCAATTTTGCCACAGTTATGAGGCACTCATAGAGAGTCTGATAGGCTGCCAGTTTATCTTCATCCATTTCCTTACCCCAGAAACGTTTTTTGTTCAGGCGAACATACCAGTTGCTTAAATCTTCGTCAACAAATTTATCAATCAAACGGCCGGCACGTGTGGGGTCAAAGTCATTTAATTCTGTCTCAACACCCTTCACCAGCGAATTCAAGCAAGAAAGAATCCAACGGTCGAACTCAGGACGTTCAGTCACAGGAATCTGCTGAGTTTTTGGGTCGAATCCATCGACATTTGCATACATGGCAAAGAGCGAATAGGTGTTGTAGAGCGTGCCAAAGAACTTACGACTCACCTCAGCCACCCCTTCGGGATCGAACTTCAAGTTATCCCAAGGTTCCGAGTTGGTCATCATGTAGAAGCGAACAGCATCAGAACCATATTTTTCGATCATATCAAACGGATTTACCACGTTACCCACGTGTTTCGACATCTTATTGCCTTTAGCATCAAGCACCAGTCCCGTTGAAATTACATTCTTAAAAGCCACCGAGTCGAAGATCATCGTTGCAATAGCATGCAGAGTAAAGAACCAACCGCGTGTCTGGTCAACTGCGTAAGGCATAGAGCCAGAATCGAACCACACGTCAACCAAATCGGTTTCACGTTTCATGGGTTTTCCGCTTTCGCTCACCAATATAATATAATCTACGTATGGACGATGCATGTCGATGGAATCGTAGTTTTTCTGTGAATAATCACCTGGCACAAATCCTTTTTCTTTCAGTGGATTCTGCTGCATCACGCCTGCGGCCACTGCCTTTTCAATTTCATTATAAAGTTCCTCGAGCGAGCCAATACACTTCTCTTCACCATCTTCACTTCGCCAAATAGGCAGTGGCGTACCCCAGAAACGCGAGCGCGAAAGGTTCCAATCATTCAGATTATCGAGCCAATTGCCAAAACGTCCAGAACCAGTAGACTCCGGTTGCCAATTGATGGTCCTATTCAGTTGACTCATACGCTCTTTGCAAGCAGAGCTTTTGATGAACCAAGAATCAAGCGGATAGTAGAGCACGGGCTTATCAGTGCGCCAACAGTGAGGATAGTTATGTACATGTTTTTCAATCTTGAATACTTTGCCTTCGGCTTTCAAGTCCATGCAGATGGAGATATCAAGCGTTTCATCCTTGTCTGTCAGCGTATCGTCATAGGCATTCTTCACGTAGCGTCCGGCATACTTCTGCCATTTTTCCACGTCAACATATTTCTTCACGAAGTCCTGATCCAAATCTTCCACCACATAGTACTTTCCTTGCAGATCAACAACTGGTCGCTCGGCACCCTTCTTGTCGATGAGTACAATAGGACAAATACCAGCTTTCTTGGCCACAAAAGCATCGTCGGCACCAAAGTTAGGAGCTATGTGTACAATACCAGCACCATCCTCAGTGGTCACATAGTCGCCAGGAATCACACGGAAAGCATCACCCATAGGCTTAATCATGGGCAGCAACTGCTCATACTTCAGTCCAACAAGGTCGGTTCCCTTGTAACGTCCAACCACGCGATAGGGCAAGAACTTCTCACCTTTTTTATATTCAGGTAGTTCACCACCATCGGTAAACTCAGCAGCCGCGTCAAAGTAGGCTGGCACACGGGCATCGGCCAACACCACAGTAATCTTTTCTGCTGTGTAGGGGTTGTAAGTCTCCAGTGCCACATAATCAATTTTGGGGCCAACGCACAATGCACTGTTGGCAGCCAGTGTCCAAGGAGTGGTTGTCCATGCCATAAAATAGGTGCTGCCTACTGGCAAGCCATCAGGAACCGTCACGGCTTTGAACAGTGCCGTGCAGGTGGTGTCTTTCACGTCGCGATAACAACCTGGCTGGTTCAGCTCATGGCTGGATAACCCCGTTCCTGCAGCAGGACTATAAGGCTGAATGGTATAACCTTTATAGAGCAAGCCCTTGTTGTAGAACTGCTTGAGCAGATACCACAATGTCTCAATGTACTTATTGTCGTAAGTAATATAAGGATTGTCAAGGTCAACAAAATAGCCCATACGCTCCGTCAGTTCGCGCCATTCGGCTGTAAACATCATTACATTTTCACGGCATTTTCGGTTGTAGTCCTCGGTCGAAATATATTTGTCGCTTTCCTTGTTATCTATGTCAGCCTTAGTAATTCCAAGCTCTTTCTCCACACCCAACTCAACGGGCAGTCCGTGAGTGTCCCAGCCAGCCTTACGCTTCACCTGGAATCCCTGCATGGTCTTGTAGCGATTGAAGGTATCCTTAATAGAGCGAGCCAGTACGTGGTGAATGCCTGGGTGACCATTAGCAGACGGAGGTCCCTCAAAAAAAACAAACTGAGGGCAACCCTCACGCTCATCAATAGAACGGTGGAAAATGTCTTGTTCTTTCCACTTCTCAAGAATCTCGTTGTTCACCTGTGTCAGGTTCAAGCCTTTGTGTTCGGCGAATTTCTTTGCCATTGTGCTACTATTTTGTATATTTATTTTGCATTTATTTTTTTTATCGTGCAAAGGTACAAAGAAAAAACGACTCCACCAAATCTGCCCCCATATTTTTGAAGCAAACTTCAACGATGAGGATTGATTACTTCAAAGCGAGCCAAAAAAATCCTCCTTTTATCAAATGTTTTCTATTGTTTTCTATGCCATCTCGAAAAAAAAACGTAACTTTGCAGTCGATTTTGACAATTCAGTAAGAATAAACTAAAAAGAGAAAGATGCCTGAAATATCAGTACGTGGCCTTGAAATGCCCGAATCCCCCATCAGGAAACTGGCTCCCCTGGCCGTAGCAGCGAAGAAACGCGGCATTCACGTCTACCATCTCAACATTGGTCAGCCCGACCTACCCACTCCCCAGATTGGCCTTGATGCCCTAAAGCACATAGACCGCAAAATCCTGGAGTATTCACCATCGCAAGGCTATCAAAGCTATCGTGAGAAATTGGTGGGTTACTATGCCAAATACAACATCAACGTGGCAGCCGACGACATCATCATCACGTCGGGCGGTTCCGAGGCTGTGCTCTTTGCTTTCTTGTCGTGCCTGAATCCTGGTGATGAAATCATCGTTCCAGAGCCTGCCTATGCCAACTACATGGCCTTTGCCATCTCAGCTGGTGCTAAGATTCGTACTATTGCCACCACGATTGAAGAAGGCTTTTCGTTGCCCAAGGTCGAGAAGTTCGAGGAGCTCATCAATGAGCGTACCCGCGCCATCATGATTTGCAACCCCAACAACCCCACAGGCTATCTGTACACCCGCCGCGAAATGAACCAGATTCGTGATTTGGTAAAGAAATACGATCTGTATCTCTTCAGTGACGAAGTCTATCGCGAATATATTTACACAGGTTCGCCCTACATTTCTGCCTGTCATCTGGAAGGCATTGAACAAAACGTGATTCTAATCGACTCCGTTTCGAAGCGTTATTCGGAATGCGGCATTCGCATCGGAGCCCTTATCACTAAGAACAAAGAGGTAAGAGCTGCTGTCATGAAATTCTGTCAGGCACGCCTGTCGCCCCCTCTCATAGGCCAAATAGTGGCTGAGGCATCGCTGGATGCTCCCGAAGACTATTTGCGTGATGTTTACGACGAGTATGTGGAACGGCGCAAATGTCTGATTGACGGACTGAACCGCATTCCTGGTGTCTATTCTCCCATACCCATGGGTGCCTTCTATACCGTGGCCAAGTTGCCTGTAGATGATGCCGAGGAGTTCTGTCGCTGGTGCCTATCAGAGTTCCAATTCGAGGGTGAGACTGTCATGATGGCTCCTGCTGCAGGCTTTTATACCACGCCAGGCGCTGGCAGAAATCAAGTACGCATTGCCTATGTGCTGAAGAAGGAAGACCTTACGCGCGCTCTTCTGGTGCTGAGCAAGGCTCTTGAGGCTTATCCCGGACGTGTATGAACCTGCCATTATTTCTTTCGCGACGCATCTATCACGGTGAGTCGGGGGGCAGGAACGTGAGCCGACCTGCCATTCGCATTGCCACCATTGGTGTAGCCATTGGCTTGGCTGTGATGATTGTCACCGTGAGTGTGGTGCTGGGGTTCAAACACACCATCCGCGACAAGGTTGTGGGCTTTGGTGCTCACATACAGGTGCAAAACATCTTGTCGCAGTCAACTTCTACAGACTATCCCGTGTGTATTGGCGACAGCATGCTGCAAGTGCTGTCCGACATAGAGGGAGTGACCCATGCAGAACGCTATGCCAACACGCAAGGAATCTTGAAGACCGACAACGATTTTCTGGGTATATCACTGAAAGGTGTAGGTCCCGAATACGATCCGCACTTTCTGGCATCATGCCTTGTAGAAGGCGAGTTGCCACAGTTCTGCGACACAGCCACCACCTACCCCATTGTTATATCACAAACCATCAGTCAGAAACTAGGACTGAAAACAGGAGAACGTGTCTTTGCCTATTTCATCGACGAAGATGGCGTCAGAGCACGTCGTTTCACTGTTGTCGCTATTTACCAAACAAGCATGAAGCGATTCGACGATGTGATATGCCTGACCGACCTCTATGCCACTCGCAAGTTGAACGGCTGGTTCAAGGATCAGTGTTCGGGAGCCGAACTAAGCATTGCCAACTTTGACGAGTTGGGCGAGGTGAATGACAAAGTGGTTGAAACGGTGAACAGAACGCTCGACCGCTATAAGAACACATTCAGTTCGCAAACCATTCTCGAAGTCTATCCACAGGTGTTTTCCTGGCTTGAGTTGCTTGATTTGAATGTGTGGATTATTCTGGGACTCATGGTGGCCTTGGCAGGTATTACCATGATTAGCGGACTGCTCATCATCATTCTGGAACGCACACAAATGATTGGCTTGCTCAAAGCTATGGGCGCACAGAACAGTACCATACGCAACACCTTCCTCTGGTTTTCCGTCTTCATCATTGGTCGTGGTCTCCTCTGGGGCAATCTGCTAGGTATCGGTCTGGTGCTGTTGCAGCAATACACAGGCATCGTGACGCTCGACCCACAAACCTACTATGTGAATAAGGCCCCTATGGAACTGAGTTTACCCTTAGTTTTTGTGCTCAACGTGACTACCATGATTATCTGTGTACTGGTGCTGGTTGGTCCCAGCTACATGACGTCTCGCATCAAGCCTGCCAGTGCTATTCGCTATGAATAATAAATAAAAGATGTAAAGGGTGAGAAATACTTAAAACAAAAATGGAGCTATTACTAACATTTCTTTTGGGGCTGACCATTGGCATCATGACAGGATTTTTTTATGCTCGCAATGAAGGTAGAAAGCGTGGCAAAGAAATGGCCGAGGCATACAAGCAACAGGAAGAGGCTCGTCACTCAGAACTGAAGCAACTGTATGGACAGCAGGTGGATGCCTTGAGGCAACAACAGCGCGAACAGCTGCAACAGCAAATGGAACTGATCAAGGCTGAGATGAACACAGCCTCGGAAAAGATACTGAAGGAACGTTCGCAACAATTGGCCACCACCAACGAACAACAACTGGCCGGACTGCTGAATCCGCTGAGGGAAAACATCAAGCAGATGAAGGATGCCGTGGAGCGCAGCGACCACACACAGAGTGTCACCATGGAACGACTCGACGCTTCAATCAAGGAGAACCTGAAACTGGCACAAGAGGTTGGCATGAGAGCCGACAAACTAGCACAAGCACTCACCAGCGAAAACAAGACACAGGGCAACTTTGGTGAACTTCGGCTGAAACAGCTTTTACAAGAAATGGGACTGGAAGAGGGGTTGCAGTTCGAAGAACAGGTGATGCTACGCGATGAGAATGGAAGCGTCATGCGCGACGCCGATGGCTGCAAACTCATTCCCGATGTTATTCTGCATTTCCCCGACCACCGCGATGTGGTGATAGATTCGAAAATGTCGTTCACAGCTTTTCAGGACTATCACAATGCCACTACCGATGAGACGCGCAATCAGGCTTTGAAACGACATCTCATGTCAATGCGACAGCACGTGAACGAACTATCGCGCAAGGACTACAGCCACTATCTGCCTGAAGGCCACCAGCAGTTGGACTTCGTCATGATGTACGTGTTCAGCGAAAGCGCCCTGCAACTGGCCCTGAGCACCGACCCCACACTATGGAAAGAAGCCTACGACCGTGGCGTAATCATTGCTGGCAGTCAGAGTCTGTTTGTGATGCTGCGAGTACTGGAAATGAGCTGGAAACAGATGCGCCAAGCCGAGAACCAAAAGGAAATCATGAAGGCGGCCAACGTGATTATTGAGCGCACACAATTGTTCTACGAGCGTTTCCTGAAGGTTGACGATTTGCTGCAACGAACGCAAGAAGCCTTCGACGAAGTGAAACGCAGCACTGCCCCCTCTGGGCAAAGTATCACTGTGGCTGCGTCGAAGTTGTTGAAATATGGTGCGCAGGAAAATCCCAAGCGCAAGCATCGTTTGCCCAAAGCCGACGATAACCAGACTGCATCTTTGCCGGAATAGCTCAAAAAACATAGGGCTTTTTTGTTCACATAAAAATAAATGCTTATCTTTGCCAACAGAAAACAATCCAATAACTAAATCGAATCTATATGCTAACACAACAAGACCTTCAACAAATTGCTCAGCGCGGCATTAGCGAGGAGCAAATCGAGAACCAGTTACAACAGTTCAAAACCGGATTTCCCTTTCTAAAGCTCGAGGCTGCTGCTGCCGTGGGCAACGGCATTGTGGCTCCTGACGAGCAAGCTCGCCAGCAGTATGTGGCAGCCTGGCAGCAATACAAGGCCCAAGGCAAGCG
The DNA here is from genome assembly GCA_902770845.1 of uncultured Prevotellaceae bacterium. GTDB lineage: Bacteria > Bacteroidota > Bacteroidia > Bacteroidales > Bacteroidaceae > Prevotella. The sequence continues at coordinate 20,752 of CACXUV010000070.1, read as the reverse complement.
AGTGGTAAAGTTTGTACCCGCATCTGGAGCAGCCAGCCGCATGTTCAAGAACATGTTTGCCTTTGTTGACGCCGACTACGACACACCTGAGACCGACTTTGAAAAGAAATTTTTCGACCAGATTGAGAAGTTTGCTTTCTACGATGCGCTCGATGCTGTTTGTCGCAAGAACGAGGGCAAAAGCATCAAGGAACTGATTGCCGCAGGCAACTATAAGGCAGTAGCAGCCAACATGCTGAAGCCAGAAGGTCTGAACTATGGCCAGCTGCCCAAAGGTATGCTGCTGTTCCACCGGTATGAAGAGGGATCACGCACACCCATGGAAGAACACCTGGTTGAGGGTGCGCTCTATGCAGCCTCAAACGGCATGTCGCACGTTCATTTTACTGTTTCGCATGAACACATGGATTTCTTTAAGCAAAAGGTGGCAGAAAAGGCAGACGATTTTGCCCGGAAATATGGCATCAAATACGATATCACCTTCTCAGAGCAAAAGCCTTCTACCGACACCATTGCAGCCAACACAGACAACACGCCCTTCCGCGAAGCCGATGGCAAACTGTTGTTCCGTCCGGGCGGGCATGGTGCTCTCATCGAGAATTTGAACGAAATCGAGGCCGACGTAATCTTCATCAAGAACATTGACAACGTGGTGCCCGACCGTTTGAAGCCCGAGACCGTGGAGTGGAAGCAAGTTATTGCCGGCATTCTGGTGACGCTGCAGAAAAAAGCTTTTGAATTTCTGCACATTCTTGACGGAACTCCCACCGACGCACAATTGGCCGAGATTGCACAGTTCGTTGAGAAAGACCTGTGCTGCCAGCCAAAAGGCAACAAGGTTGACATAGCCTATCTGCGCAAGAAACTAAACCGCCCCATGCGTGTGTGCGGCGTGGTAAAGAATGTAGGCGAACCTGGTGGTGGCCCGTTCCTGACCTACAACCAAGACGGCACCGTGAGCCTGCAGATTTTGGAAAGTTCGCAGATTGACACCAAGAACGAAGCCTATATGAAGATGTTCACTCAAGGTACTCACTTCAACCCCGTAGATCTGGTGTGCGCCGTGCGTGACTATAAGGGACATCCCTTCCAGTTGCCCGACTTTGTTGACAAAAACACGGGATTCATCTCTTCGAAGTCAAAGGGTGGCAAGGAACTGAAGGCTTTGGAACTGCCTGGATTGTGGAACGGTGCCATGAGCGACTGGTCTACCATCTTCGTCGAAGTTCCTTTGGGCACGTTCAATCCCGTGAAAACAGTGAACGACCTATTGCGCGAACAACACCAATAAACAACCAAGTATTTTGATTCGAATCTACCACAACCTTTTGGCAAGGGAGATTTCGAATCAGAACAGTAACAAGTCTGATGGAGCGACAGCGAAAGTTGTCGCTCCATTTTCTTTCAAGAAATTCTTATCGCGAAAGCCCCAGAGCACACTGATGCAGGGCAAGCCTGCATTGCGTGCCGTCAGTACATCTACGTCACTGTCGCCAACATAAACAGCTCCCTCTTTCCCAACACCCAGCTGCGCCAGAGCCTCAATCACGGTATCGGGCGCAGGCTTCTTCCTGATGCCCTCGGCCTCGTGTTCGCCAATGGCCACCTCAACGGTATCGGGGAAAAAGTGGTGGCAAAGCTCTTGCGTAGCCTTGCAAAACTTGTTGCTCACCACGGCCACGCGCTTGCCACGGCGGCGCAACTGGCTAAGCACCTCGGGAATGCCTTCGTAGGGCCGTGTATTGTCAAGTGAATGGGCAAGATAGTGTGACTGAAAAGCAGCTAAGGCATCGGCAAAGCTGGGGTTCTGTGCTCCATGGGGTACGGCCCTTTCCATAAGCAACCTCACACCATTGCCCACAAAACCGCGCACCTCTTCAGTTGTGCGCTGCGGCATGCCATACAGCATAAGTGCTGCATTGACAGAGGCTGCCAAATCGGCCAGCGTGTCGAGCAACGTCCCGTCAAGGTCGAAGATATAAGTCCGATAGTTGTTCATCGTTTGCTTCGTTTTATCATTGTTTTCAGCTTTTCATTGAACTTGGTGGCTTCCATTAGTTGCTCAATGGTGATATGCATGCGCCACTGCCAATGGTTGTAGGGATCGCTGGGCACGTTAATGCGTTCCTCACGTGGTTTCTTTGAACGCAATTCACCATCCATCGCCAACCAGTCTTGTAACGACAAGATGCAAAGCATCGAGGGGCAATACAAATGGCGGGCAATGATTTCCTCGGCCAAGTGGGCAGGCAACGACTCTGGTGCCCTGCCTTGTTTCTGCAGCATCGTCACATAGAAACGCTGCGTGCGCTCTGCACTCTCCTGCCACCACAGTCGCAAGGGTGCCATGTCGTGAGTGGAGATTGTAGCCACAGAACGCACAGGGTTGCCATCAAGATGAGTAAACTCTACGCCCGTCAGTTTTGGCATTTGTTGAATCTCAAGTGTCAGGATACGCAGCGAGTCGAGCACTGCAGGAACGCAGTCGGGCAACATGCCCAGGTCTTCGGCACAAACAAGCATGCGGCTTTCGCTCAGCACAGCAGAAAGCCGATCGTAACCCGTTTTTCCCCAGAACATAGAATGACGCTGATAGAAGAAGTTGTTGTATAGCCTCATGTAGGCATCACGTTCTTCATTCGAGAGGGCTTCAAACACGGGTTCACGATAAGCTGCTATGCGCGGATGATACATTCCTGGCTGATGAAGGTCTTCCAAAAAGAGCACATTGGCTACCAGCTGGAAGAGTGAATCGCGAATCCAAAGGCTATTCTCATCGTTTTGTCCCTCGAAGTGCTGCGCAATCTTGCGTTGAGTGTCCACCTCTTCCTTCAGTTCATACAATCCATAGGCTTTCTTCAGCAAGAAATTGTCGCGTACGTATTGGGCATGAATACCAAAAAGACGATCAACAATGCGATCATTGATGAACGGACGGGTAAGGAACTCGCGACGGAAGGGCAAACCGAAAAAGGCAATCTCGTCGCTCGTCAGCGGTAAAGCCGGCGAGAAACGTCCCATCGTGCCAAAAAGCTGATCATCGGGTATTTCCCAGATGCGGAAAAAGCCCAGCACATGATCAATGCGAATGGCATCGAAATACCGCTGCTGATGGTGCAAACGCTGATGAAACCACTGCAACAGGTCTGCATTTTCCCAGTTATAGGTGGGGAATCCCCAGTTCTGTCCCTGTTGTGCAAAGGCATCTGGGGGAGCACCCGTTTGTGTGTCAAGATGAAAGAAATCGGGATGAAGAGCAGCTTCCACGCTATTCCTGCTTACGCCAATGGGCAGATCACCCTTCAAGAAGATGCCCTTCGAACGGGCCTTGTCGGCAGCGGTTTTCAGCTGGCAGTGCAAGTGATACTGCACAAAGACGGCCAACTCTTTACCGTAAGGCGATTTTGCAGCGTAAGGCTCCAACCAATCGGCATTATCTGTCTGCCAAGCCATAAACTCCTTGGAGCGCAATGTTTTTTCACCCTGCTCGTCGAAGAAAAGGTGCAAATATTCGTCCTTCACCCTTGAAACAGCCTCATAGTCGCTGTAGTTCAGTGCGTTCAGCTCTTGTTGCTGTCGGCGAAAAGCCGTCATACGCTTCTTGTCCTTCAGTGGTCCCAGCTGTTCCAAGTCTATGTAGTGCGGGTGCAAGGCAAAGGCCGATATGATATTATAAGGATAGGAGTCGCCCCACCCTCCCGTGGTGAAGGTGTCGTTCACGGGCAACAGCTGTATGGCTTTCATGCCAGTGCAGGCAGCCCAGTCTACGAAACGGGCCAGGTCGCCAAAGTCGCCCACACCGCAAGAGTGCTCACTCCTGAGCGAGAACACTGGCACACAAACGCCAGCTCCACGCCATAATTTCTCAGCCACGCGCAGCGGTTCGCCCTTCAGTACCAACACCTCACCGTCGGCCACATTGTCATTCACCGTGCGATTGTCGCCTTCCTCCCAGGTCAGCAATTGGTGGGTGGCCTCGTCTACCACCACATATTTATATTCCAGCGGCATCGCCAACCCGTCTACGTTGAGCGAAATCATCCACTCTTTCTGTCCCGCATAGGTCATGGGCAAATAGCGAGCAGGACTCCATGAGCCCAGTGCCGGATGGCTGCCCACGATGGCCAGCATCTGTCCATGCTGAAGCTGTGGAGCTGACACGCGAAACAGCACAGTCTTCCGATAAAGCGACAAGCGCACCGGCTCGATGCTTTCGTTGGTATGAAACCCAGCCGTAACAGCATAGGCATTGGTGTAGAGATGCTGCGGCAGTGGCTGGTCTCTCCACTTGTCAGCAAAGGTGTAGGTCTTCGAGTCGTCGAAGGCATAGAGTCGTGGCACCATGGTCCACTCGCGTCGCAACTCATTGCCTTCGTTGTCTTCTACGGTATAAAAATATGTGAGCGACGTGACAGGGCTCCGCCTGCTTTCAACCACTGCAGTGTCGGCCGTCCAGTATTCACCGTCTTGTGTGTTCATGAGCAAATGGGCCGACCGTTCCATACCGTCCTGCAACATGTATCTGATGTTCACAACAAGCTGTTGGCCCCACTCAGTCCTGTAGTTGACAGAAAATCTAATTTTCATAATGATCGTTATGTTTCAATAATGTTCAGCATCTTGATGGTTGCCTTGATGGCAGCCTCCGTCTGATCGGCGTCAAGCCCTCGGGTGCGCAGCAGGTGCCCATCGGCCATCTGCCATGTAATCACCGTCTGCACCAAGGCATCGGTGCGACCGCCAGGCGGAATGGTCACTGCATAGTTCTGCAGCAAGGGGAAGGTGCGATCAAGATATTCACGATAGATCTTGCGCAAAGCCTTGACAAAAGCATCATACTGGCCGTCGCCCGATGAATGGCCTTCGTATTGCTGACCGTTGATGTCGACCTTCACGTTGGCCAATGGCTTCAGACCGTAGGCCAGCGACACCTGGTAGCTCACAAGTTTCACCTTCTCCTCCGTGACGTCGTGCTTCAGCACATCGCTCACAATGAAAGGCAAATCGTCTTGCGTCACCACCTCTTTGCGATCGCCCAGTTCAGTGATGCGGCGCGTCACGCGCTGTGTCTGCTCAGGTGTCAGTTCAAGACCCAGTTCCTGCAGGTTGCGTGCAATGTTGGCACGACCGCTGGTCTTGCCCATGGCATACTCTCGACGACGGCCAAACCTTTCTGGCACCAGTGGGTTGTGATAGAGTCCGCCTTTCTGGTCGCCATCGGCATGAACACCAGCCACCTGAGTAAACACGTTGTCGCCTATGATGGGCTGATTGGGAGCAATGGCAATGCCACTATAGCTTTCCACCAGTTTGCTCACGTCCATCAGCTTTTCCTCTATGATATTGGTGCGTGCATTGAACTGATCCTTCAGAATCACCTGCACACTGCTCAAGGGAGCATTGCCGCAGCGCTCGCCCAGTCCGTTCACCGTGACATGCAGGCCACGCGCACCACTCAGTGCTGCAGCCAGCGAGTTGCTCACAGCCAGGTCATAGTCGTTGTGGGCATGGAAATCGAAGTGGGCATCGGGATAGCGCTTCAGCATCTTACGAAAATACTCCACTACCTGCAACGGATTCATAATGCCCAGCGTGTCGGGCAACATGAAGCGGCGAATGGGCGTATCGACCAGTGCGTCCATCAATTGATAGACATATTCGGGAGAGTCCTTCATGCCGCTCGACCAGTCTTCCAGATACAGGTTCACCCCCACGCCTTGCTCCAGGGCATAGACCAGCACGGCCTTAATATCGGCAATGTGCTCTTCCGGAGTCTTCTTCAGCTGTTCACGACAGTGCTTCAGCGAGCCCTTTGCCAGCAGGTTCAGCGTGCTCGCCCCAGCATCTACAATCCAGTCCACCGATGTGTGACCATCAACAAAGCCCAGCACTTCAACGCAGTCTATCTTGTCTATCTGCCGTGCATAGCGACAAATCATCTTCACCGCTTCTTTCTCGCCTTCGCTCACGCGAGCCGAAGCCACCTCAATGCGATCTACGTTCAGGTCGCGCAGAAGCATGCGTGCAATCATCAGCTTCTCGTGGGGAAGAAAACTCACGCCACTGGTTTGCTCGCCATCGCGCAATGTGGAGTCCATAATCTCCACGTAGGGCGACAGCCGCTGATGGCTCTTCACTTCTTTGTTCGTTTCCATTTCTTCAGTCTACGATAGTTTTGTTCCGCAAAGGTACAAATAAAACAGTGAACCGCCAAAAAAAAACACAAGTAATGAAGAAAATGGAAGGTGTGGAAAATGTGGAGGATAAAATAGATGGCAACCGTACAGGTTGAATCTCTTTTCCACGCAGCCTGTAAAAATAATTCATAGAAAAAAGCTTTCTGGAAAATGCTAAAATAGAAAGCGAAAACCCCTTTTCCGCCTGTTTTGCACCCTTAACAACCTGCTTTGGGAATGGCTGAAGGCACTTGTCGGGCCTATCTATGGCACTTGCCGGGCCCATCTATGGCACTTGTCGGGCCCATCTATGGCACTTGCCGGGCGCCAAATGCACACAACGGGACCTCGGTTTGTATGCAATGGCGTCCTCGTTATGGTGCAACGGGGCCCTCGTTGATATGCAACGGAGGCCCCATTGCACTGTAATGGGGCCTCCGTTGCAATTCAGACGGGCTGTGGGTGCAATCCGTCTTACGTCCTACCTTTTGCTAACACCTGATTATCAGCAGGTTATACAGAACAGACGAAAGTCGCTCAAAACTCGCAAATTCTGATGCCGATTAGGTGTTGCTGACTTTTGAGCGAATCTCAGAAGGGCAGTTGTAAAGATTTTTCATAAGCAACATGCAAAAAATGTTGGTACGAAATTGGCAATAAGCAGGGCATCGTTAAGAAAAACATTCTACGGTTGAATTTTTTTCCCACGCAACAGTCTTCTGCTGGTTTTCCACCAGAAAGTCTATGTCGTCGAGGCCATTCATCAAACAGTGTTTCTTGTAACCATTGATGTCGAAATGCTCACTGTGGCCAGTGGCTTTGTTGGTTACTGTCTGACGAGGCAAGTCCACTTCGACTTCGGTCTTGGGATCCTGACGGATACTGTCAAAGAGCTCGGCAAGAAAGGACTCTGTGACCACAACAGGAAGAACGAAATTGTTGAGTTCGTTGTTTTTGTGAATATCGGCAAAGAATGAGCTGATGACCACACGAAAGCCATAGCCTGCGATGGCCCAGGCAGCATGTTCTCGCGACGAACCCGAACCGAAGTTCTTGCCAGCAACAAGGATACATCCCGAATAGGTGGGGTCATTGAGCACAAAGTCCTTGATGGGATTGCCGTCTTTGTCGTAACGCCAATCGCGGAAGAGATTCTCGCCAAAGCCTTCCTTGTCGGTGGCTTTCAGGAAACGGGCAGGAATGATTTGGTCTGTATCTACATTCTCCAAAGGAAGGGGAACGCAGGTAGAGGTGATGATATTGAATTTTTTTTTTCAAAATTATTATTGATAGACAGAAGAACATCATTATTGTTCTTATGTTATTATGTCTAAAAACGTTCTTATGTTATTATGTCTAAAAACGTTCTTATGTCTCATATCAGTTGTCGGGGATCAGTGATCACCCCTGTCACAGCTGCTGCAGCCGCAGTGAGTGGCGAACAAAGTATGGTGCGTGCCCCTGGCCCCTGTCGTCCTTCGAAGTTACGATTCGATGTAGAGACGCAATACTTTCCAGCCGGCACCTTATCGTCGTTCATAGCCAAACAAGCCGAACAGCCTGGCTGTCGAATCTCGAAGCCTGCTTCTGCCAGAATTTTGTCGAGACCTTCTTCGCGTATCTGCTTGTCAACAGCCCATGAGCCGGGCACCAGCCAGACCACCACATCGTCTGCCTTCTTGCGACCTTTCGCAATCGAAGCAAAAGCACGGAAATCCTCTATTCTGCCATTGGTGCAGGCACCAAGAAACACATAATCAATCTTCTTGCCCAACAGTTCTTCTCCAGATTTGAAGCCCATATAGGCAAGAGCCTTTTCAAAGTTGGCATCACCCTGACCAGGCAGCTTCTCTGTAATGCCGATGCCCATCCCAGGATTGGTTCCATAAGTGATGCGTGGTTCAATATCTTCTGCATTGAATACCAGTTCTTTATCGAACACGGCATTGCTGTCGCTCTTGAGCGTTCGCCAATAGGCAACGGCCTTGTCCCAAGCCTCGCCCTTGGGGGCATATTCGCGTCCTTTTATATAATCAAAGGTGGTCTCGTCGGGAGCAATGAATCCACCACGGGCACCCATTTCGATAGAAAGGTTGCACAACGTAAGGCGCCCTTCCATCGACATGTTTCTAACCACATCGCCACTGTATTCCACGAAGTAACCTGTGGCACCGCTGGTAGTGAGCTGCGACATGAGATAGAGGGCCACGTCTTTGGCCGTCACTCCCCTACCCAACTTTCCGTTGATGCTGATACGCATGGACTTAGGCTTCTGCTGCAAGATGCACTGGCTGGCCATGACCATCTCCACCTCGCTGGTGCCAATGCCAAAAGCCACGGCCCCCATAGCGCCATGAGTAGAGGTGTGAGAGTCGCCACACACGATGGTCATGCCCGGAAGAGAAAGCCCTTTCTCTGGGCCAACCACATGAATGATACCATTATCCTTCGACATCATGCCAAAGTGGGTCAAGCCAAACTCACGGGCATTGCGTTCCAGCGTGTCTACTTGCTTTTTCGACACGGGGTCTTCAATGGGCTTGTCTTGGTCGTGGGTGGGTGTATTGTGGTCGGGCATGCAATAGATGCGCTCTGGACGGAAGCACTGCAGGCCACGGGCTCGCATACCGTCGAACGCTTGCGGCGATGTAACCTCATGGCAATAAAGCCGGTCTATGTATAACTGAGTGGGACCATCATACACTTGTTGCACTACGTGTGCATCCCAGATTTTGTCAAAGAGTGTGTTCATTCGCTTTTCTTGAATTTGTTAATACAGTCAATATATGCCTCAACCGAAGCAGTAACAATATCGGTATTGGCACCAAAGCCATAGTACATCTGACCATTGTATTCCACCTGCATGTGGACCTTACCCACATCGTCACTGCCCTTCGAGATGGCCTGAATGGTGAACTCCTTCAGCGTCATTTGCTTCATAATGATTTTTTTCAGAGCCCTGATGGCAGCGTCCACAGGACCATTGCCCGAGGAAGCAGCCTCAAATTTCTGGCCACTGATGTCAAGCCCAATGGAAGCCACGCTCTTCACGCCCTTGCCCGTAGTGACCTGCAGGAAGTCGAGCCGCACGGCATGCTGGTCGGCAGTGTCGGCTCCAGCCAACATCAGCACGTCGCCATCGTTCACCTCTTTCTTCTGATCGGCCAGTTCCAGGAATTTTTCATACACCTTGTCGAGTTTCTCTTCCGATAATTCCACACCGTTCACATGCAGCCGATGCTTCAAAGCAGCGCGCCCACTGCGAGCGGTGAGCACAATGGAATTGTCGTCGATGCCCACATCCTTTGGGTCGATAATTTCATAGGTGTGCACGTTCTTCAGCACACCGTCCTGATGAATGCCACTTGAATGGGCAAAAGCATTGCGCCCCACGATGGCCTTGTTGGGCTGAACAGGCATGTTCATCAGCGACGAGACCATGCGCGAGGTGGGATATATTTTGGTAGTATTGATGTTGGTGTCGATGTTAATTCCTTTGTGGCACTTCAGAATCATGGCAATCTCCTCAAGCGATGTATTTCCAGCACGCTCGCCAATACCATTGATGGTCACTTCCACTTGCCGGGCTCCGTTGAGCACGCCCTCCAGCGTGTTGGCCGTGGCCATACCCAGGTCGTTGTGGCAGTGGGTGGAAATAATGGCACGGTCGATGCCGTCGACATGCTCTTTCAGATATTTAATCTTCTCTCCGAACTCAAGCGGCAAGCAATAGCCCGTGGTGTCTGGAATATTCACGACCGTGGCACCGGCCTTGATCACAGCTTCTACCACGCGTGCCAAATACTCATTGTCGGTGCGCCCGGCATCTTCGGCATAGAACTCAATGTCGTCGACATATTTCTTGGCATATTTCACGGCAGCAACTGCACGCTCAATGATTTCCTCGCGAGTGGAGTTGAATTTGTATTTGATGTGCTCATCGCTGGTGCCAATGCCGGTGTGAATGCGCTTATGCTTGGCATACTGCAAGGCTTCGGCTGCCACATCAATATCGCGCTGAACCGCACGGGTCAGTGCACAGATCGTGGGCCACGTAACAGCCTTTGAAATCTCAATCACCGAGTTGAAGTCGCCTGGAGAGGAAACAGGGAAACCTGCCTCAATCACGTCTACGCCCAATTGCTCCAATGCCTTTGCCACCTGAATCTTCTCAATCGTGTTCAGCTGACAGCCAGGCACTTGCTCACCGTCGCGAAGCGTAGTATCAAAAATGTACAGTCTGTCGTTCATTTTTTTGCTTGATTAAATCTGAATATAAAATATGTCTGATTTGTTTTGTGTTATGTACCGAAATACAATCGTTGGAAGTGCAAATTTATAATATTTCAAGCAACAGCAAGAATAAATTGTAGTTTTTTTGCGTTTTTGAGCTTCAAATTGACATATCTCAATCCAAAAGCATCACAATTCATCACGAAATCATGCCCACGTGGCGTGATTAAGTAGGAAAAAGAGAATTACATCTGCACTTTTTCCTGAAAAAGTTTGGCTATTACACCAAAATCCAGTAATTTTGCATTTACCATAATTAATAGTATGACCATGAGGCAACTGAAAATCACAAAATCGATTACCAACAGGGAGAGCGAATCGCTTGACAAATATCTGCAAGAGATTGGCAAGGAAAAACTGGTTGGTGTTGAAGAAGAGGTAGAACTGGCACAGCGCATACGCAAAGGCGACCGCAAAGCTCTGGAGCGACTGACAAAAGCCAACCTGCGTTTTGTGGTGTCGGTGGCCAAACAATATCAGAATCAGGGACTGAGCCTGCCAGACCTGATTAATGAAGGCAACTTAGGACTGATCAAAGCCGCTGAGCGTTTCGACGAGACACGCGGTTTCAAGTTCATTTCCTATGCCGTGTGGTGGATACGTCAAAGCATCCTGCAAGCCATTGCCGAGCAAAGCCGCATCGTGCGATTTCCACTCAATCAGGTGGGCTCGGTCAACAAGATCAATCGTATTCTCAACAAATTTGAGCAGGAAAACGAGCGCAGACCTTCAGCAGAAGAAATTTCCGAACACATAGACCTGCCTGAAGATAAAATTGACGCAGCCTTGAATGTGAGCAACCATCATATCTCGGTAGATGCGCCCTTTGCCGAAGGTGAAGACAATTCGCTGCTCGATGTGCTGGTGAACGACGATTCGCCCACGGCCGACAAACAGTTGGTAACAGAATCGCTACGGGCCGAAATAAACACCGCACTGAAGGTGCTGAACGAGAGGGAACGCAGCATCATCAAAGCCTATTTCGGCATTGACGAACCCGAACTGACACTCGACGAGATTGGAGCTAAACACGGACTGACTCGCGAAAGAGTGAGGCAAATCAAGGAAAAAGCCATCAGAAGACTGCGCGAAAGCACTCAAAACAAAATGTTGAAAACTTATTTAGGACAATGAATAAACTTTTTTATCGAATTGCAATCGTATTATTTCTATGCCTGCTGACCGTAGGTTCGGTCCAGGCCAAACGAGTGAAAACGCCAAAAATGTATTTGTTTGGCCTTGCCGCCTCCTTCAACGACACCATTGTGCATTTCACTGAAGTACAGGAAGTTGACTCTGTGTGGCTGGAGACAAAGAACAACTTCCTCTTGGGAAGGGAACTGTACTCGCATCAATTGAGGAACTATCTGGGCACGCAAGCCATGCCAGGGCGCACCTGTGTAGTGTTCTTCAACAAGAGCCGCGCAAAACTTGAAAAGCTCTATTTAAAGACCAAGAAACTCTACGGCCCAGCGAAGAATGGGGCAACACGCTTCGATATTCGATACATCGAGAATGGGCAATTCCACTTCAAGCCGACTGCACTTGCTTTCGAAAACGATGAAACGGAAACAGAACCTAAGGTGAGGGCCAAGCAGAATCGCAAGAGTGAAAAGTAGGAAACACAGTTTCTGTGTGGGCAACCACTGCTTTGACATCATTTTCAAAGAGTCAACGGCCAATAACGCAATCGACCTTTTGCCATCCTTCTGCGTCTTCGCAACAGACACAGAAGGCGAGCGCTTGTTTGAACTGACTGTAGATGACATGTTGCAACCCATAGAAGACGGTCAGATGCTTCGAAAATTTGATACAGGCAATGGCAACACTTTGGTCTATTTGCTGCCCAACGGAGGCTATCAGTACGTGATTCGCAATCAGTGTGGAGCCAACTGCTGTCTGCTCATCTGCAACAAGACTTTCTCTGTTTGCGCCTGTGCGCTGAGAGGAAATAGCACCATGCGCAGTTTTGGACTGAACAATGCGCTCATGCTCATTTATGCTTTTGCCAGTTCTTTTCATCACACCTTATTATTACATGCGTCGTGTGTTCTCCATCAGGGCATTGGCTATCCCTTCATTGCCCCCAGTGGCACGGGAAAAAGCACCCACACCAGTTTATGGACCAAACACATTGATGGCTGCGAACTCCTGAACGACGACAACCCCATTGTGCGAATCATTGATCATAAAACCTACATATACGGTTCGCCTTGGAGTGGAAAAACGCCATGCTACCGCCAGCAGAAAGCACTGCTGGGAGCCGTGACACGTATAGAACGTGCCACGCAAAACAGCATTGAAAGACTGTCTTCTATACAGGCTTTTGCATCGCTGCTGCCTGCCTGTTCCTCTATGAAGTGGGACTGTGCCATCTACAACAACCTGTGCGACACCATTACCCGCATTGTGGAGTCGGTTCCAGTTTACACGCTGCACTGTCTGCCCAACGAAGAAGCTGCTCTACTGAGTTATCTAACGCTGACACGCCCATGCCCCGCCAAGTAGTTTTGCCAAACGATGGATTTCTGACTTATATGCTCAGCGAGTTGCAGGCAGTAGCAGGAAAAAACGTAACGCTGCCTGTAAGCGGTAACAGCATGCGCCCTTTCCTAAACGGAGAAAACAATGAGGTGCTGCTGGTTGCAACCAGCACAATCCATGTAGGCGATGTGGTCCTTGCAGAAACACAACCTGGGCGTTATGTGCTGCATCGTGTTGTGGCCATCGAGGCTGGAATAATAACCCTGCGTGGCGATGGCAATCTGGCCAACGAATACTGCAAAACCGAAAACATCAAAGCAACAGCACTGGGATTCTACCGCAACGGAAGCAAACAGCTTGACAGTACGCAAGATCTGAAATGGAGAATCTATTCATGGCTATGGATGCGGCTGTATCCAGTGAGGCGCTATCTGCTCTTCATATTATATCCTCACATACCAAACTGTTTGAGAAAATGAAAACCAATAAAGGATTCCAACTGCGCAAAGTGTGCGGCGAAAACATTATTGTGGCCACCGGAGTTGAGAACATCGACTTCAGCAGCATCATCCGTCTGAACGAGTCGGCCGCCTATTTATGGGAGAAAGTCGGAAAAAACGACTTCACCGCAGACGAGATGGCCAACTACCTCACAGAAGAATATGAGGTTGACATGGCCACAGCCCAAAAAGACGCCACAGAACTGGCTGCAACCTGGTTAGAGGCAGGCATCATAGAGGCATGACAGCCGTGAACATGTCCGGAAAGCTTTGGCTCAGATTGGGCGCACTACGAAAGAGGCCAAACACAGCACTTCCGCTTCCGCTCATGGCAGCATAGGAAGCTCCCATGTCGTATAAACGCTGCTTGACCTGCCCTATTTCGGGATGCAGCGTAAACACGCTGTGCTCGAAATCATTTGTCAGCACATCGCGCCAATCTTCAACAGGACGCATAACCACCTCGCGACAATTTATCTGAGGCATTTGGGGCGTGATGAGCGAGAAAGCCTCCTTCGTAGAAACAGGAATGGAAGGACGAACCACAGCCAGATACCAGCCTTTCAGACTCAACTCTATAGGCACCAGTTTCTCACCAATGCCTTCTGCATAAGCAGGGCAATGGCGCACGAAAAATGCACAATCGGCACCCAGACGTGCTGCATAGACAGCCAACTGGTCCTCACTCAGTCCCAACCCAAACATCTCGTTGAGCATGACCAGCATGTAGGCACAATCGCTCGATCCGCCTCCCATGCCAGCTTGCGTTGGAATGTTCTTGTACAGATGAGCATGCACACGCCCCATTTGTGGAAAATCGCTCTTCAGCAGTCGATAGGCTCTGACCACCAAATTCTGTTGCTCGTCGCCTTCCACCAAATGATTGGTCACTTTCAGGTCGCAATCCACCGTTGAGGGGAAAGCCACATCCATGGGCTGCACCTCAAGCGCGTCTTGAATGGGAACGGGATAAAACACCGTCTGCAAATTATGGTAGCCGTCGGCTCGACGCTCCACCACATTCAGTCCCAGGTTGATCTTGGCTATCGGAAATGTAATCATAAAAGAAAAAGGGGCCCCAACAGCGGGCCCCTCAACATGAAATATTATTACTTCTTATCAGTTTTCGTCTCGTCGGCCTTTTTGCCTGATGCTGAAGAGGCGCCCTTCTTGTAACGCTTGTTCAGCCCGTTGATCACGTCCTTGGTAATGTCGAGTTTGGGACTGGCCATCAAGATGTTGTCGCCACTCTTGGCCAAGATCATGTCATACTTCTTGTCCTTGTTGTAGACCTCAAGGAAGTGGTTCAGCGAGTCGCGCAATGCCTCATTGAACTTTTGCGTCTCGCTTGCCAACTCGTTTTCCAAACGTGCCTGCAGCGCGGCCAGGTCGTTCTGCTGGCGCTGCAATGCAGCCTGTACCCCCTCAGCCTGCTCGCGACTGGTGAAGCCATTGTTCTGCAGCTTCTGCTGGAAATTGTTGGCAGCCGCTTGCAACTGGTTACCCTTCTGCGTCAGCGTGTTGCGGGCATTCAGGCTTTTCTTCTCAAGCTCAGCACTCTTTTCTTTTGCAAACTCGAACTGAGTCATGAGCGAGTCAACCTCAACGTATGCAATCTTCATTCCGCTTGTGGTTTCGGCCACATCGGCAGGCTTTTCGTCCATCTTGGGACTCTGGTTGTTGCATGCGGCCAATGCAAAGGCGGCCATCATGGCGAAAACAAAGTTCTTTTTCATTACTATGATTATAATTGTTTTAATGTTCTTTTACTGCAAACTTGCTGGGAGTTCGCATTTCGCGATCCTGATCCATTACGCAATGAATGCCTCTCGCGCGCATGGCTTCTGAGTCGTGAATGTGCTGCGAAGTGAAGCGTCCATTCTTCCTGAAAATCAGTTTTACGCACAAAAATGCCATTGCTATAGCAATTATTAACGTGCTGGATAGGATGAATTCCGTCATTTTTTACTAATTTTGCGCTGCAAAGGTAATCAATAATGATGAAAGAATAAAAATTTAAAATTAAATAATACTGAAAAATGAATAAAAGTGAGTTAAAACCCAGTGTGGTATTTGAGCAGTTTGCAAAGATTAACGAAATCCCCCGCCCTTCAAAGCATGAAGAGAAGATGATTGACTATCTGAAGAACTGGGGCGAGAGCCGTGGACTTGACACCCGCGTAGACGAAACCGGCAACGTGATTATTCGCAAGCCTGCCACCAAAGGCATGGAGAATTGCAAGACGGTGATTCTTCAAAGTCACATGGACATGGTGTGCGACAAGCTTGTCGACGTAGACTTCGACTTTAACACCGATGCCATTCGCACCTACATTGATGGCGAATGGCTCACAGCCGAAGGCACCACACTGGGTGCCGACGATGGCATTGGCTGTGCTATCGAGCTGGCCATCCTTGACAGCAACGACATTGAGCATGGCCCCATCGAGTGTGTCTTCACACGCGACGAAGAGACAGGACTGAGTGGTGCCGAAGGCATGAAGGCTGGATTCATGACGGGCGACTACCTCATCAATCTTGACTCCGAAGATGAAGGCGAGATTTTTGTGTCATGTGCCGGTGGCCGCAACACCACGGCAAAATTCACCTTCAAGCGTGAAGCTGCTACCGACCTGTTTTTCCTGAGAGCCCAGTTGAAGGGACTTGTTGGCGGCCATTCGGGCGATGACATCAACAAGAAGCGTGCCAATGCCATCAAAGTGCTGGGTCGTTTCCTCTATCAAACCATGAAGCGATACGACGGCGTGCGCCTGGCACAGTTCCACTCCGGCAAGCTTCACAATGCCATTCCGCGCGACGGCTACTTCGTGATTGGCGTGCCCAATGCAGCGAAAGAGAATGTGAAAGCCGACTGGAATGTGTTTGCCGCACAGGTTGAAGACGAGTTTCATGTAACCGACACCAGCATGGTGTGGACAATGGAGTCGACCGATGCCGAACCTGTCATTGAGAACCGTGTGGCACAGAACTTTGTGCGAGCATTGCAAGCCGTCGACAATGGCATTTATGCCATTTGCCAGGACGAAGACCTGGGTGGCATGGTGGAAACATCGTCGAACATTGCCAGTGTACACACTGAGGAAAACGAAATCAACATCCTGTCGTCGCAGCGCAGCAACGTCATGTCGAACCTTGACAACATGTGCGCCACCATCGTTGCTACCTTCGAACTGGCTGGTGCCGAGGCTTGGTCGAGCGATGGCTATCCTGCATGGAAGATGCGCCCAGGCAGCAAACTGACAGAAATTGTGCGCAACACC
Source organism: uncultured Prevotellaceae bacterium (assembly GCA_902770845.1). Lineage (GTDB taxonomy): Bacteria > Bacteroidota > Bacteroidia > Bacteroidales > Bacteroidaceae > Prevotella. Next base: position 4,018 of record CACXUV010000070.1, on the reverse strand, counting down.
TATCGCGAACTGTTTGGCAAGGACCCCATTGTGCGTGGCATACACGCCGGACTGGAGTGCGGCCTGTTCTCTGAGCGCTACCCCAATCTCGACATGGTGAGCTTTGGTCCCACGCTGCGTTTTGTGCATACCCCCGACGAGCGACTCCACATTCCTACGGTTCAGATGGTATGGGATCATCTGCTGCTTGTTCTAAAAAGAGTGCCGCGAAACTAAACTATGAGACATCCCTTATATATAATAATAGGTGTGATGGTAATGGTGCTGCTGCTCGCATCGTGCGGGCAGCGGCACACTGCCATGAAGCTGGCAGAAGACTTCATCGAGCAAAACGCCACATCACCCGACAACATTCAGCAGCGCAACTTTGGCAAACTGGGACAGACCAACAAGCTCAACGACTCGGTTGTGGCCCAACTTCAAACACAGGCAACAGACTTCTTGAAGCCTGGCATCAGCTATCCGGCATACCAGCAGGGCGACACACTCTTTTTCATCAGGATGAGCTACGTTTGCAACAACGAGACTCTCAGTCACACCTTCTATGCCGACAAACAGCTGGAGCACATCGTAGCAGTGAAATAAATGAGCAACGACTATATTGAAATTAAAGGTGCACGCGTCAACAACTTGAAAAACGTTGACATTAAAATACCACGCAACAAGTTTGTGGTCATTGCCGGCGTTTCCGGATCAGGAAAATCTTCGCTGGCTTTCGACACGCTTTATGCTGAAGGCCAACGACGCTATGTGGAAAGCTTGTCGAGCTATGCACGCCAGTTCCTGGGCCGAATGAACAAACCCGAATGCGACTTCATACGCGGTATTCCGCCTGCTATCGCCATCGAGCAAAAAGTCATTGCACGCAATCCGCGAAGCACGGTGGGCACGTCGACCGAGATTTATGAATATCTGCGACTGCTTTATGCCCGCATTGGCCACACTATCTCGCCGGTAAGTGGCGAAGAAGTGAGAAAACACACCACGGAAGACGTGGTCAGGAAAACGCAAGAGTTTTCGAAAGGCACGAAATATGTGGTCATGGCGCCACTGCATGTGCCTGAAGGGCGCACGCTGGAACAGCAACTGAAAGCCAGTCTTCTGCAAGGCTACAGCCGTATAAACATTGCAGCAAAAGCAACGCAAGCTGAAGGCGACGGCATCGTGAGAATTGACGATTACCTGGAAACGCTGGCGCAGGAGAACAATCCAGACCACACCAAAACACAGGAAGAACATGCGGTCTACCTGGTTATCGACCGCCTTTCTGTCGACGACGATAAAGACACCATTGCGCGTCTGGTCGACTCCACCGAAACGGCTTTCTACGAAGGTCAAGGCGAAATGCGCCTGATGATACTTCCTTCGGGCCTGTTCTACGATTTCTCCACACGTTTCGAGGCCGACGGCATCACGTTCGAAGAGCCTTCCGACCAGCTCTTCTCTTTCAATTCGCCTGCAGGAGCATGTCCCGAATGCCAGGGATTTGGTCGCATCATTGGCATCGATGAGCATTTGGTCATACCCAACACATCGCTCTCTGTCTATGATGGTTGTGTGGTGTGCTGGCATGGCGAGAAAATGGGAGAATGGAAAAACTGGTTCTGCAGGAATGCTGCCAAAGACGACTTCCCCATCTTTGAGCCTTACTACAACCTTACTCAGAAACAGCGCGGCCAGCTATGGCACGGACTGCCCAGCGACAAGCATAAAGACCTGCACGACAAGCCTTGCATTGATTCTTTCTTCCAGATGGTGAAAGAGAGTCAGTACAAAATACAATACCGCGTCATGCTGAGCCGCTATCGCGGCAAGACCACCTGCCCCTCGTGCCACGGCACACGACTGAAACCCGAAGCCAATTATGTGAAAATAGATGGCCGCAGCATTACCGACCTGGTGCAAATGCCGGTGGTAAGACTGGCTGAATGGTTCCGGGAACTGAAACTCGACGCACATGAAGAAGAAATAGGCCGCCGATTGCTGGCCGAGATTACTTCGCGACTGCAATTCCTGTTAGATGTGGGCTTGGGCTATCTCACGCTGAACCGACTGTCAAACAGCCTTAGCGGCGGTGAGAGCCAGCGCATCAATCTGTGCACATCGCTTGGCAGCAGTCTGGTGGGGTCGCTCTACATCCTCGACGAGCCTTCGATTGGCTTGCATCCCCGCGACACCGACCGACTCATTCATGTGCTGAAAGAACTGCAGGCTCTTGGCAACACCGTGGTGGTGGTGGAACACGACGAAGAAATTATGCGGGCTGCCGACTACCTCATCGACGTGGGGCCTGATGCAGGACGCCTTGGCGGAGAGATTGTTTTCGCAGGAAAGCCACCCATGTTGCCTGATAGCGGAGAAGACGATGCTTCCGCACAGAGAAAAGACATGGCCAAGGCCACTTCATCCTACACGGTGAAATACCTGCTGCACACCGAAGACATTCCCGTGCCCGCAAGCCGAAGACCGTGGAACCGCTTCATCGGCATTCGCGGAGCACGCATGAACAACCTGCGTGGCATCGACGTAAGGATTCCGCTCAATGTGCTGACGGTGGTCACGGGCGTAAGCGGCAGTGGCAAGTCGAGCCTCATCAAGGGCATCCTCTACCCTGCCTTGAAACGCCACATGGGCGACGTATGCGATGCGCCCGGCGAATATATCGGACTGGAGGGCGATACCGATGCCATCAAGCACATTGAGTTTGTCGACCAGAACCCCATCGGCAAGTCTACAAGAAGCAATCCGGCCACTTATGTCAAGGCTTACGACGCCATACGCGATTTGTTTGCCGAGCAGCCGCTGTCAAAGCAGATGGGATTCACCTCGCAGTTCTTCTCGTTCAACGCCGATGGTGGCCGATGCGATGAATGCAAAGGTGCAGGAACCATCACGGTAGAGATGCAGTTCATGGCCGACCTTGTGCTGGAGTGCGAAGCTTGCCACGGACATCGCTTCAAGCACGACATTCTCGACGTGCGCTATGAAGGAAAGAACATCGACGATGTGCTGAACATGACCATCAGCGAGGCCATCGAGTTCTTTTCTGCTCACGGGCAGAAAACCATCGTCAGCCGTCTGAAGCCGCTGGAAGCTGTGGGACTGGGCTACATCAAGCTGGGGCAGAGTTCTTCCACACTCTCCGGAGGTGAAAACCAGCGTGTGAAACTGGCCTATTTCATTGGCCAAGAACGCCAGGAGCCCACCATGTTCATTTTCGACGAGCCCACCACAGGTCTGCATTTCCATGACATACGCCGACTGGTTGCTTCCTTCGACGCACTGATAGAAAGAGGCCATACCATTGTGGTGATTGAGCACAACCTGGATGTAATAAAACTGGCCGACCACATCATAGACCTGGGACCGGAAGGAGGCGATCGTGGCGGCAATTTGGTCGTTGCCGGCACACCCGAAGCAGTGGCCAAATGTCCTGAAAGCATCACAGGACAGTTCCTGAAGGAAAAGCTTTAGCCTCAGCGGTTCTGAATCTTTGTGAGTGCATGACAAAAGGCGACGGTATGACCACAGAAAGAAAAGCAATGAGCACATCTGCACTGCTCACAACAGGCCGAACGGCTATTTAGATAATAGAAAAACAAGCATATTTAGCAATAATTTGCAAACTCTGCTTTGCAAATTATCATTTTCTTTGTATCTTTGCACCTGTTTTAAAACAAATCATTATTTTTAGGTATTATTCTTTGTCAAGAAATGACACAGCTTACTAAAGGTGAACATGCAGCCCAGATGGAGTCGATGAAGGCATTTGACGAACAAATGCCTTGTGTCGGTATCTTCTGGTATGACTTGGCCGATAAATCGCTGTTCGGGTTGGTCGGGAGACATGAAATAACGAACTAATCAAATACAAATCAACAAACAAAACAGAGTTTAATTCATTTAATACATTTATCTATCTAAACAAATGGCTAAAGAAAAGAAATTTATCACCTGTGATGGTAACGAGGCTGCGGCTCACGTGAGCTATATGTTCTCGGAGGTAGCTGCTATCTAC
>CACXUV010000069.1 GCA_902770845.1 uncultured Prevotellaceae bacterium | reverse complement strand
GACGCGCCTGACTGTCTCAAAGGTGGAACATGGCGACCCAACGGTTTCCATGGGTATCTATGCGCGTGTACTCTTTGCACTTAACTTGGAAAACGACATCACCCTGTTGGCTGCTGACGATGCTCTTGGCAGACAGCTTCAGGATGCAGAATTGTTGAGGAAATGAACTATAGCATGAGAGTTTACGTATAAGTAGATTGAAATTTGAATTAAATATTTGGTAAGTAATGAAAAATTAGTTATCTTTGCCGCAGATTTTTCGATATAGCAAAATGGAATAGCTGAAAATCCGCTCTTTTCGCGTAGTGTAACAATCGGGTTGCAAGACCCGCGCCATCAGTCTTGAAACGACTGGTGGTTGGGCGTTCTTTATATTATTGTTACACTAAAATATTCATTCACTTTATGGAAAAAAGTAATCGACGGGACCACATGGGCCGTCAAAGGATTCGTAATCGGGTATGCAGCTGCACGGCCCATGGCATAATGACTTATCTGGAGTCCCGTCTGCTCAAAGACTTGGTGAACCGGGAAATACATCCCATCCGATGTGCTGAGAGTTGCAAGCGAAAGTTTCAGAAAGCCATGTATATTGGCGATCTATGTGCTGAAACAGGACATTTCTGGTGGGCTCGAAAAGTTTGGAGGTTTGCTGCACGTCTTATCATGAACAAAGACTATGATGATTGGCTCTACGTGTGGTTCGACAACAACCGTGTGAGTCTAAGAGATGTTATTTCGGAAACCGAGTATGAAATGTTGATGAGACGTTGCAACGATCTTTGGTTCAATTTTGGATTTCCTGAATATGCATGGTGGGACGAACGCTTCGAATACTTGGCAAGCAGATATTTTGGTACAAGCTACGGCTGTTTGTATGCAGAAAAGTTCGAAGGCTACTTTGACGAGGCGATTGGCGAGTGGGAAGAGAGCATGATGCAAGCCAAGGCTGAACAAGAAACCAAGCAATTATTTCGTGATGCCCTGAGCGAAAATCTGCCACCATGCGCGCAGGACTTTTTTGAGTACTGGACCAACGGACCCCATTGGGAAGATTATTCCTGGCTCACATATAAGGAGGAGTGGCTGTAACGACATGCAGCCACTTCTTTTTGCAATGGCCAAGAATTTTTCCAATGAGAATTACCGTTGAAAAGAAATTTTCACACAGATTACATCTAAAAATGAAAAAACTACTTTCACTCGCACTGCTGGCCACCATGGCCATGGGTGCACAGGCAGAGGAAAAGAAAGACTCTGTGAACCCCAACAAACCGGTGTTTACCACCATTAAGGAAAACAAGATTACCAGCGTGAAAGACCAGAACCGTTCGGGCACCTGCTGGGACTACTCCACCCTATCTTTCTTCGAAGCCGAGATTTTGAAAGCAACAGGCAAGACCTACGACCTGTGCGAAGCTTTTGTGGCCAACAAAACATATTTGGAACGTGCCACCCAGGTGGTGCGCTATCACGGCGACTGTCAGTTCTCGCAGGGAGGCTCGGCCGAAGACGTGCTCTCCACGCTGAAGAACCACGGCATCTGCCCTGAAGACGCCATGCCTTTCCCCGGTTCGCTCTATGGTGACTCGCTGAACAACTTCAATGAGTTCTTCTCGCTGCTGGAGCCCTACGTGGCAGCCATCTCGAAGAGCACTGCCAAGAAAATCTCCAATCAGTGGAAAGTGGGCCTGCAGGGCATTCTCGATGCCTATCTGGGTAAATGTCCCGATGAATTCATGTATGAGGGCAAGAAATACACCCCGAAGACCTTTGTGCAGTCACTGGGCATCAACCTCGACGACTATGTGAGCATCACCAGCTACACCCACCACCCCTTCTATTCTTCTTTTGCCGTTGAAGTGCAGGACAACTGGCGCTTCCCGCTGAGCTACAACCTGCCCATGGACGAAATGATGCGTGTGATTGACAATGCCGTGGAGCAGGGCTACACCATTGCATGGGGTGGCGACGTGAGCGAAGACGGCTTCACCCGTCAGGGACTGGCTTATGCCATCGATGGCAAGGCCACACAGAGCCTTCGTGGCAGTGATATGGCCAAATGGCTGAAGATGACCGCAACCAAGAAACGCGACATCATCGACTCGCTGGGCTGCAATGTGCCCGAGATTGTTCCCACTCAGGAGATGCGCCAGGAGCGTTTCGACAACTGGGAACTGACCGACGACCACGGCATGCTCATTTATGGCACAGCCAAAGACCAGAACGGCAAGGAATACTACATGGTGAAGAACTCGTGGGGCGAAACAGGCGACTACAAGGGCACCTGGTACATGACAAAGACCTTTATAGCTGCCAACACGATGGACTTCCTGGTGAATAAAAATGCCATTCCAAAGGACATCCGCAAGAAGCTGGGTCTCTAATCTTGTTAAATAAACATAAATTTCGGGCTGCAAAAGCATACTGAAAATAAGTTTCACAATTATTTTTAGTACCTTTGCAGCCCGAAATGAGTCCACAGAGGCTGGGTGAAGTGTACACGAACGTGTACCGCCTCGTGGAAAAACCCCTAAATAAACACAAACAACAAAAGCAATGTACGCAATTGTAGAAATTCAGGGTCAGCAGTTCAAGGCCGAGCAGGGCAAGAAGCTCTTCGTGCACCACATGAAAGATGTGGAGGCAGGCAAGACTGTTGAATTTGACAAAGTGCTGCTCGTAGATGCCGACGGCGCTGTCAAGGTAGGTGCACCCACCGTAGCAGGTGCAAAAGTAGTAGTAGAAGTAGTGAACCCGCTGGTGAAGGGCGACAAGGTGATCGTCTTCAAGATGAAGCGTCGCAAGGACTCTCGCAAGCGCAACGGTCATCGCGAGCAGTTCACTCAGGTAGAAGTTAAACAAGTAATCGCTTAAGGAGGAACACAGTATGGCACATAAAAAAGGTGTAGGTAGTTCTAAGAACGGCCGCGAGAGTGCAGCTCAGCGACTCGGCGTGAAAATCTGGGGTGGCCAGAAAGTGCAGGCAGGCAACATCATCGTTCGCCAGCGTGGCACGAAGCACAATCCCGGCAATGGCGTAGCTATTGGCAAGGACGATACTCTTTATGCCCTTATCGACGGCACCGTGAATTTCCACAAGGGAAAGCGCGACAAGAGTGTTGTTTCAGTAATTCCTAACGCTGAAGCCTAAACACACACTTACAAACAAACAACTTACTTCCAAACAAACAACAGAAAATCCCCAAGTCTCGCTGAGACTTGGGGATTCTGCTTTTCAGGGAGTGTCTGTTCTGCTCCATTACCTTTTCAAGGGATGTCCGGGTTCTGTTCCTTTACTTATTCTTGAACATCTCCGACTGCTGTCGAATGAGCTCTGCGTCGTTGAAGTAGTCAATACGCATGGCCTTGCGCACCTCGTCCATGGTCTGAGCGGCCACTTCGCGTGCCTTTTCGGTTCCCTTGCGCAAGATGTTATAGATTTCAGGAATGTCCTGTTCCAGTTCGTGCCGCCGCTCACGCATAGGCTCCAGGAACTGGTTGAGCACCTGATTCAGGAACTTCTTGCACTTCATGTCGCCCAGTCCTCCCTTGCGATAGTGCTCCTTCAGTTCCTCCAGATTCTGATACTCAGGCCAGAAGTTAGCAAAGTCGGCATCGGTAGAGAAGGCATCAAGATAAGTGAACACAGCATTTCCCTCCACATGTCCGGGATCCGACACATTCAGATGGGTGGGATCGGTGTACATCGAGCGCACCTTCTGCCACACCTCATCGGCCGAATCGCTCAGATAGATGCAGTTGCCCAGCGACTTCGACATCTTTTCCTTTCCGTCAGTTCCTGGCAACCGACGGGCCGTCAGGTTCTCCGGAAGCATGATGTTGGGTTCCACCAGCACCTCGCCATAAGTGGTATTGAAACGACGCACCAACTCGCGTGCCACCTCGAGCATGGGTTCCTGGTCTTCGCCTGCAGGCACCGTCGTAGCCTTGAACAGCGTAATATCGGCAGCCTGCGAAACAGGATAGCAGAAGAAGCCCAGCGGAATGTTAGCTTCGAAGTTGCGCATCTTGATTTCAGTCTTCACCGTAGGATTGCGCTGCACACGCGATACCGTAATCAGATTCATCAAATAGGTTGTCAGCTCGGTAAGCTCAGGTATATGGCTCTGCACAAACATGGTGCACCTGGATGGATCCAAGCCAGCCGACATCCAGTCGAGTGCCACCTGAACAATGCTCTGACGCAATTTCTCCGGATTGTCAGCATTGTCGGTCAGTGCCTGCACATCGGCCATGAACACAAACATGCGGTCATAGTCGCCTGCATTCTGCAGTTCCACACGTCGACGAAGCGATCCCACATAATGTCCCAGATGTAGTTTGCCTGTGGGGCGGTCGCCTGTCAGAATTACTTTTCCCATAATAAGTCTGTTGTATAATTGTTCTATGAAAAAAAGGAGCGCGACACTTTGGCCACGCCCCCATTCTTATATTCCGTCGCCAAAATGCTGCTTATGCATTGGGCAACTCAAGCCACTTCACATAGCAGAAGTCCTGACGGTGAGGCAAGTTCTTGTTCTTCGGATACATGCGAACAGCACTCTTGTACAAGCCGGCCTGCTGGGGAGCCAGTGTAGCCTCGAAGGTGAAGTTGTTGCCTTCCTTCGATATCATCTTCAGCGGCTCGATAGAGTAGATGCGCTCCTCGCCGTTCTTGTCGATGAACACATTCACCTTTTCCAGGGCAACGGCATCGTCAAGTCCCTGCTCGTTGAGCACGTAGCGCAGCGTGTACTTCTCGCCCGTTGTGATGCCAGCTGTGGGATAGTCCCACTCAGCCTTCACCACACTGATGGCATCCCAGCGCTCGGCCACAGTCTCCTTCCACAGGGCAATCTCCTTGGCCAACTGGTTGTTGTTCTTCGAGATTTCCTTGAAGCGATTGGCCTCCTTCTCATAGAACTTTGAGTAGTAGTCGTCCAGCTGGCGCTTCATCGTGTAGTGAGGTGCAATCTGTGCAATAGAGTTCTTGATCACCTTGATCCAGCCCTTAGAGATGCCCTTCTTGTCCGTATCGTAATAAAGAGGAACAATCTCGTTCTCAAGCAGGCCGTAGATGGTGGCAGCATCCAGCTGATCCTGGTAGCCCTGGTTCTGATAGGTGCGCTTCTCGGTAAGTGCCCATCCGGCACCCTCGCGATAGCCTTCCAGCCACCAGCCGTCCTTCACCGACAGGTTCACCACGCCGTTCATCTCGGCCTTCTCGCCCGACGTACCCGAAGCCTCGAGCGGACGTGTCGGGGTGTTCATCCAGATATCAACACCAGAAACCAGGCGACGTGCCAGCAGGAAGTCGTAGTCCTCCAGGAAGATAATCTTGCCCTGGAACTCATCGCGCTGCGAAATCTCGAAGATGCGCTTGATCAGGCCCTGACCTGCACCGTCGGCGGGGTGTGCCTTACCAGCAAAGAGGAAGATCACAGGACGCTCGGGGTTGTTGACAATTTTGGACAGACGATCAAGGTCGGTAAACAGCAGGTGTGCACGCTTGTAGGTAGCAAAGCGGCGGCAGAAGCCAATGACCAGTGCGTTGGGGTTGAAACGCTCCACGAGTTTCACCACGCGAGCAGGATCGCCCTGGTTCTTCAGCCAGGTCTCCTGGAACTGCACCGAGATATAATCAAACAGCTTGTTCTTCAGAGCCTTGCGTGTTTCCCATATTTCCTCGTCGGGCACATTGTAGATAGCCTCCCAGATTTTCTGGTTCGACTGGTCGAACATGAAGTTCTTGTCGAAGTACTTGGCATAGAGCTTGCGCCACTCAGTAGCTGCCCAGGTGGGGAAGTGCACGCCATTGGTCACATAGCCCACATGGTTTTCCTCAGGATAGTAGCCGTTCCAGATGCCGGCAAACATCTTCTGGCTCACCCATCCGTGCAGTTTCGACACGCCATTCACCTCCTGACAGGTGTTGCAGGCGAAGGTAGACATGCAGAACTTCTCTGAGTGGTCGTCGGGATTGGTGCGACCCATGCCGATGAACTCATCCCACGAGATGCCCAGCTTCTGAGGATAGCCGCCCATGTACTTGCCGAAGAGGCCCTCATCGAAGTAGTCGTGGCCGGCGGGCACAGGTGTGTGAACGGTATAGAGACCGCTGGCACGCACCAGCTCCATGGCCTGATTGAACGTCAAGCCTTCCTCGATATAGTCGCACAGGCGCTGCAGATTGCACAGTGCAGCATGTCCCTCGTTGCAGTGATAAATCTCCTTCTTGATGCCAAGCTTCTTCAGCGTGAGCACGCCGCCTATACCTAGCAGAATCTCCTGCTTCAGACGGTTCTCCCAGTCGCCGCCATAGAGCGAGTGAGTGATGGGCCTGTCATACTCCGAGTTCATTTCGTTGTCGGTGTCCAGCAGGTACAGCTTGATACGTCCCACGTTCACACGCCAGATGTAGGCATGAACGGTATAGTTCATGTAGGGCACCTCCACCACCATGGGCTGTCCGTCCTTGTCCAGCTGGCGCTCAATGGGCAGCGTGTTGAAGTTCTGGGCCTCATAGTTGGCAATCTGCTGTCCGTCCATCGACAGGCTCTGTGTGAAGTAGCCAAAACGATAGAGGAAGCCAATGGCGCACATGTCTACATTGCTGTCCGAAGCCTCTTTCAGGTAGTCGCCGGCAAGCATGCCCAGACCGCCCGAATAGATCTTCAGGGCCGAGTGCATACCATATTCCATCGAGAAATAGGCCACCGAAGGACGCTTCTTGTCGGGCTCCACGTCAATGTAGGCGCGGAACAACTTGTAAACATCGCCGATGCGCTTCATCAGAGCCTTATCCTTCAAGATAGCCTCTTTTCTTGCATAGCTAAGACGCTCCAGCAACAGCACGGGATTGTGCTTCACGTCATGATACAGCTCCGGATCAAGATCGCGGAACAGGTCGCGAGCCTCGTAGTTCCACACCCACCACAGGTTGTGGGCAATCTCATCGAGACACTTCAGTTCTTCAGGAAGACTCGATTTCACGGTCAACTCCCTCCATTGAGGGGCATTGGCATAATCAGCTTTAATCTTCATCTTTTTAAATTACAGTTATACTATTTTACAATTTACTATCAGTTTTTATTTTCTCTTCAGAGCTTTTCTCAAGGCCACATCGTAAGCCTCGTAGTAATACTTGATGAACTCGCTCCACAGTGCCTTCTTCGAGAGTGCCTCGGCATGCTTGCGGCAAGCCTCCACCTCTTTTTTCGACAGGCAGGAATAGTAGGCCACCGTATCTTTGATATTGTCGGCCACCTCCGAATAGTTGTAGTCGGTGCGCCGAATAACCTTCACGCCGTCTTCAATCTCTCCGTAGTGTCCAAACTCCTTGTTGGCCCAAAGTCCAAATCCTGCCAGGTCGGTTGTGATGCAGGGCACCTTGAAGGCCACGGCCTCAAGCGGCGTGTAGCCCCACGGCTCATAATACGACGGATAGATGCACAGGTCGTTGCCCAGCACCACGTCGTAGTAGCTGAGGTTCAGTATGCCGTCCTTTCCGTCCAGATAGCAGGGCAGGAAAATCACCTTCACCTTGTCGTCATGACGGTTGTGCATGTCGTAGAATTTCATCATGTTCAGCACATTGTCATGCCCCATGTTGTGCAGCCAGTGCGTCACCTGCGGCACCTCCAGCGGCGTGTCATAAGTCTTTCCGTCTTTCAGTCGCTGCAGCAGGTCCTGTCTTGGCTCTCCCACCCATCCAGGCACCACGATGAAGGCCAGCACCTTCTTCTTCAGGTCACGGTCGCGCAGCAGTCGGTTCATGGCCTCCACAAACACGTCGATGCCCTTGTTGCGGAACTCATATCGGCCGCTGGTCGACACAATGAGCGTGTCGTCGTCCAGCTGTTCGCCCAGCAGCGCATTGGCCACCTCCAGCAGTTTCCTTCTTGCCAGGTTGCGCTTGCGTGTAAAGGCAGCAGCCTTTGGCACAAAGCTGTTGTCGAAACCATTGGGCAGCACCACATCTACAGGCTTGTCGAGCAGCTCCACACACTCATGGGCCGTAATGTCGCTCACGGTGGTAAAGCAATCCACGTTCCAGGCCGTCTGCTTCTCAATCGAGTGCTTGCTCTGCATGTTCAGCTCGCCGGCCATCTGGTCGCCGTTATAGGCAAAGAGATAGTCGTAGAGCGGCTTCTGGTTGCCGGCTATCGAGCGCCCGATGCTGGTGGCATGGGTGGTAAAGATGGTGCCCACCTGCGGCAGTTTCTCTCTCACGTAGAGCGCGCCCAGACCGCACATCCACTCATTGGCATGGTAAATCACGCGTGTATCTTCATTGATAGTCGAACGCTGCACGCCGAACTTGTAGAAGCTCTCCACCACCAAACCGGCGGCATACGAGAACATCGAAGCCTCGTCATAGTCGCCATAGGCATGGAGCGAGTCCACCTGGAAGCTTTCCCACAGCCAGGTGTAAATCTCGTTTTTCTTTTCAAAATACGGATTGAAGTCCACGAGCACTGCCACAGGCTCGCCGGGCACCGTCCAGCGCCCCACCCTCACCTGCAGCCCGTCTTCCTTGGCCTGCCACTGCCATTCGGCATACAGCGACTTGTCTTCCTGAAAATACGGGCAATCCTTGCCTTTCCAGAAATCGGGACCAATAAAAATGAGCTTATCTCGAATAATGCTCTTCAATGTTTTAGCTCTAGTAGAAAGCACGGTGTAGATACCGCCAACTTTATTACAGACCTCCCAACTCGATTCAAAGATGTAATCAGGTCTCAACAGTTCTTTATCCATCGTTTATAATTATAAGCGGGGGCAAAGATAATTAAAAAAAACGAAAAAATAGTTTTCTTTCCCGCTATTTTTGTCGATTTTAGCAAATTATTGATTTATATTTGTATTTTTGCAGCATGAAGATGAACAAATTTTTACACATCGTCGTTTTGGCAGCCTTCTTCTGCCTCCCTGCCAGTGCACAGCACACCGATTCGCTGTGCTTCAGTGCCAAGTTTGTCAACCAGGAATTGGGCGTGTTTCTGAAACTGAACCCATACGCCCAGGACGTCACCATTCCCGGACAGGAGTTCTACGGCCAGCTGCCCGGCTACATGGGATGCGACGGCAGTTCGTTCTGCTGGCCCGTTGTCTCGGCCCACGTGTCGGGCAGCAAGGCCACGCTCATCATGGTGAACGACTACGGCAGCGAAGACCTTTCGGCCCAGCTTTCGCAGAAGAACGACACCCTTTTTGTGTTCACACAACTGAAGGGCAGCCAGCTCAAAGTGCCTCGCAAAGGCAAATGGCTGAAGCTGCCCCGTGTGTTCGAGCTTGTCAAGCACTAAGCCGTGTGTTCAGGCTTGTCAAGCTCCAAGACTATACCGTTATCTTATAAAGCGAACCTTTGTTGTGTCGCTGTTCCACCACGGCCATGATTTCGTCGTGCGTGGCTAGGTTGAAGTCGCCCGGAATACTGTTTTTCAGGGCCGATGCCGCCAGCGAGTAGTTCAGTGCCAGCTGTTCGTCGCCGGGGAATGCCCCCAGGGCGTGAATCAGTCCTGCCATGAAAGCATCGCCCACGCCCATGGGGTCCACCACATCGGGAATGTCGATGATGGGTGCCTGCAGCAGCGTGCCGTTGGTCCAGAGCAGTGCCGTGAGCGTGTGGTGGCTCGATGCCACCATGTTGCGCATGCCCATGAGCCAGCGCTGACAGCGCGGAAACTCCCTGTGCAGCTCGTCGAACCATTCGCCATACTCATCCATCTGCATCTCAAAGTTCGAGTCGGTTGCCGTGAAGGGTGGTTGCGCCCGTTCACACAGATACTCAAACTCAATGGCGTCGCCAAACATCATGTCGCAGCGGCTCAGCATGCGTTTCAGCGTCTGTCGCGGTTCGGCGCCGTAGCGCCACAGGTTCTTGCGGTAGTTGATGTCAAACGAAATCTGCACGCCCAGTTCGTCGGCAATGTCGAGTGCCTCGAAGGTGGCATCGGCAGCATTCTGCGAGATGGCCGCCGTGATGCCCGACACATGCAGGATGGAGGCGTCGGCCAGTATCTCACGCCAGGGAATCATGCCTGGCTTCAGCTCATAGTAGGCCGAGCCGTCACGGTCATAGATCACCCTCGATGAGCGCATGCCTGCAGCAGGTTCCAGATAGTAGGTGCCAATGCGCTGTCCTCCGTAGAGCACCCGGTGTGTGTCCACGCCCAGCTGTCTGAGGCTCATGGCCGCAGCATGTCCGATGGGTGTGGGTGGCAGTCGGGTGATATATTCCACTTCGTCGCCCAGTGTGGCCAGCGAAACGGCCACATTGGCCTCGCTGCCACCGTATTTGCTCACGAACATATCGCCCTGCGACAGTCTCAGATGGTCGGTTTTCGAGAAGCGCAAAAGCAATTCTCCGAAAGTAACAATTTTTCTTTTCATCATCTTCTTTATTTAGTTAGTCAAGTTTCTATCATTTACTATTTGACGATTTACTATTTACTATTTATTTTTCGATTTGATGATTTACTATTTATTTTTCGATTTACTATTTTCGATTTACTATTTATTTTTTTTCGATTTACTATTTTCGATTTACTATTTATTTTGTTTTCGATTTACTATTTACGATTTACTATTTACGATTTATTGACGATTTAGTTATTTTATTATTTCTGGCATCCTTCTCCGTCAGGAAATTATACAATCATCAAATCGAAAAATAAATCGTAAATAGTAAATCGTCAAATCGTAAATCGTCAAATCGTAAATCGTCAAATCGTAAATCGTCAAATCGTAAATCGTCAAATCGTAAATCGTCAAATCGTAAATCGTCAAATTCTCTCCACCTGCTTCACGCCTTTCACCGTGCGCAGTTTTTTGACGAGTGTTTCCAGCCGGGTGTTGTCGTTGATCATCACCACCAGGTTGCCACGGAACAAGCCGTCGTTCGAGTCGATGTTGATGCTCCTGAGCACCAGTTTCTCGTCTTTCGAGATAATGCTGGTCAGGTTGTTCACGATGCCCAGGTCGTCCACGCCAATCACTCGCAGCGTGATGCTGTATTGCGAAGCACCCTTGCCACTCCATTTGGCCTTCACGATGCGGTAGCCAAAGCGGCGGCGCATCTCCGGGGCGTTGGGGCAGTCGCAGCGGTGAATCTTGATGCCGCCGCCCGCAGTGACAAAGCCAAACACCTGGTCGCCATAGATGGGGTTGCAGCAGTGGGCCAGTTGATAGTCCACGCCTTTCAGGTTCTGGTCAATCACGAGCACGTCGTCGTTCTGCTGTGCAGCGGCTGCCATGTGTTCCTCAAGCACAAACTCTTCGGCTGACCGTGCCGCATTGTCGCCCGTCACCACCTTGTCGCCCTGCTGCAGTTCCAGGTAGCGGTCTATCACGGTCTGGATGTCGAGCGTCTCCGAGGCAATGTCGCGATAGAAGTCGCTGGCCTCCTTGTAGCCCAGCTTCTTCATGGTGCGCATCATCAGACTCTCGTCCTGCTCTATCTTGCGGTTACGGAACTTGCGCTCCAGCATCTCCTTCACCATGAGCGCGTCTTTCTGCTGTGTCTCCCTCAGGGCCAGTTTTATCTTGGCCTTGGCGCGACTGGTCTTCACGATGCTCAGCCACTCCTGCTTGGGCTTTTGCGAGTTCGAGGTGAGAATCTCCACCTGGTCGCCGGAGCGCAGCTGCTGTCTGAACGTGACCACCTTATTATTTATACGCGCACCTATGCACATGCTGCCCACCTTGGAGTGAATGTGGTAGGCCATGTCCAGCACGGTGGCTCCCTTGGGAAACTTCAGCAGGTCGCCACGGGGGGTGAACACGTAGACCTCATCGTCATACAAGTCCATCTTGAACTGGTCCATGGCCTCCATGCCGTCGGCATGTTCCAGCATCTGTCTTATCTGTGTCAGCCAGTCGTCCATGCCGGCCTCGGCCTTCACGCCTTTGTATCGCCAGTGGGCGGCCACGCCACGTTCGGCTATGTCGTCCATGCGCACCGTTCTTATCTGCACCTCCACCCACTTCTGCTCCGGTCCCAGCACGGTGATGTGCAGACTCTCATAGCCGTTCGACTTGGGCACCGAGAGCCAGTCGCGCAGTCGCTTGGGGTTGGGCTGATACATGTCGGTCACGATGCTGTAAGCCTGCCAGCACTGCATCTTCTCCTTTTCCAGCGGACAGTCTATAATGATGCGAATGGCAAACAGGTCGTAGACGCCCTCAAACGGGCACTTCTGCTTCTTCATCTTTTGCCAGATGCTGTGAATGGACTTCGTGCGTCCCTTCATGTGGAACTCCAGTCCGGCCTCGCGCAACTTGGCCTCGATGGGGCCGATGAAGTGCTCAATATAGGCGTCGCGTGCCTGCTTGGTGGCGTTCAGCTTCTCCTTGATGTGGTAGTAGGCATCGGGCTCCATATACTTCAGCGACAGGTCTTCCAGCTCGCTCTTCAGCTTATACAGGCCCAGCTTGTGGGCCAGCGGGGCATAGAGATAGGCCGCCTCTTCCGACACCTCACGGGCCATTTCGTTCTCTTCGCTGCTGCGCTCTGCGGGCTGATGCTCTTCCTGAGCCTCACTGGCTGGCTTGGGCGGTCTGAGCAACTGTCGCATCAGGTTCACGCGGTCGGCTATCATAATCAGAATCACGCGCATGTCCTCGGCAAACGAGAGCAGCAGGTTGCGAAAGTTCTCACTCTCCACCACGGGATTCTTCTTGTACAGTTCCTGTATGCGCTGCAGCCCGTGCAGGATGCGCCCCACGGCTAGCCCGAAGCTGGCGGCCACTTCGTCGGCACTCAGAAAGCCGCTCTCCACGCAGGGGTTCATCAGGATGGCCACCACAGCGTCGCGGCGCAGCCCTATCTCGTCCACCACCAGCAGGGCCGTCTGCAGGGCGCTCACCACGGGGTTCAGCCCAAACACGTCGCGTTTCAGACTGCCTTCGTCCACGGCCCGCATCACGTACTGCCGCAGCGCACGCTCGTCGCTCTCGCTCATCTGTCCGTCCAGACGCTCGCGCAACTGGCCATACAGCTGCATGGTCATATCACGCTCCAAAGCAGTAAATTCTATCTTTTCTGTCATAAGCATCTCAATTTCGACTACAAAAGTAGCACTTTTCTGCGTAAAACAACACAACAATTCTCATTTTTCTTTACAAAATGTGCCGATTAATTAGCAAATATTCGTAACTTTGCATCCTGAAACCAATAAAAACATTCCACATTGACAGAAAAACATATTGTTCTTGAAGACATCGACCCCGTCTTGTTCTATGGCGTGGGCAACACTCACCTGCAAATGATCAGGGCCCTCTACCCCAAACTGCGCATCGTGGCACGCGACAATGTGATTCGCGTCCTGGGCGACGAAGAGCAGATGGCGGCCTTCGAAGAGAGTGTTGAGAAAATGCGGCAACACGTTCTGAAATTCAACTCCTTGGGCGAGGAAGACATTCTCGACCTGGTGAAGGGCAAGCGAACCAAGGACGAGGTGCCCGACGGGGTGGTCTGCTACAACATGTCGGGCCGTCCCATCAAGGCGCGTTCCGAGAATCAGCAGCGTCTCATCCAGGCCTACTACGACAACGACATGGTGTTTGCCGTGGGCCCTGCAGGAACGGGCAAGACCTATCTCAGCATTGCCCTGGCTGTCAAGGCGTTAAAGGAGAAGACGGCCAAGAAAATCATCCTCTCCCGACCTGCTGTCGAGGCGGGCGAGAAACTGGGCTTCCTGCCAGGCGACATGAAGGACAAGATCGACCCCTATCTGCAACCGCTCTACGATGCCCTGGAAGACATGCTGCCACCCGTGAAGCTGCAAGACATGATGGAGAAGCACATCATACAGATTGCGCCCCTGGCCTTCATGCGTGGCCGCACGCTCAGCGATGCCGTGGTCATTCTCGACGAGGCACAGAACACCACGCCGGCACAGATCCGCATGTTCCTCACTCGCATGGGATGGAACACCAAGATGATCATCACGGGCGACATGACCCAGATAGACCTGCCCCACTCGCAGAAGAGCGGTCTCATCGAGGCGCTCCACATCCTCAATGGCATCGAGGGCATTGGCGTGGTGAACCTGAACCAGAAGGACATTGTGCGTCACAAGCTGGTCACCCGCATTGTCAATGCCTACGAGGCATTCGACAAGGAACGCCACGACGAATGAAACAAACAACGAGATTAACGAATA